>JALWON010000435.1 GCA_027083475.1 Sulfurimonas sp. | reverse complement strand
CATCACCAAATCATAGCCTTGAAAATTTGGCTTCAAGTTACAGGCATCCCCTTGCCAAAATGTAACTTTGTCTTTTACATTTTCATATCCAAGTTCTTGAAGAGTCACTTTTTTATGACTGACGAGCTCCCCCTCTTCTTTTACACTAAACGCAATGGAACCCTCATCTTTGAGTTTAGAACCAACTTGCACAAAACGCACAGAAAAATCAATGCCTTCTACACTCTCAAAAGTTTTTGCAAGTTCGTAACTCGCTCGTCCTGTGGCACACCCTAAATCAAGTGCTTTATTAGTATTTATAGCAAATTTTGCAGCCAATTTTGCTGTGGAGAGTGCAAAATTTTCCACCCCAAAATGTGTCTCGCCATACTGAAATTCACAATACTGCGACACCAAGTCATCACTCTCATAAATATCGACTCTTTGCTCTTCTTTTTGCGAGGAGACTACATAACGAAAGCCTGCGTTTTGATAAAAATGTTTCCGAAATGCATAGCGTGAATTTTTTGTTATGAGATTGCCACTACTTGCCCATGAAGCACCAAGAATGAGTGCATGTTTTTCATCAAATGTCGGTACAGAAAAATCATCATAAGCCGCATGTACTTCAAAGCCTTTAAAAGCTCTTATTGGAGTGCGACTCCACTGCCAAACATTACCAACAACATCATAGACACCATTAAACGCAAACTCATTGACTGGACAAGAAGAAGCATAATGGTAAAAATCGAGATTAGCACGACTCTCATGAAAAGTTGGAATATTTTCTAAATGGCTTCGCTCATACAAAACCCTATACTCTGCTTCGCTTGGAAGTTGGTATGTTATGCCATCCATTTGACTTTTATAACGGCAAAATGCCTCTGCTTCAAGGGCATTTACATCTACAGGCCAATCAAGTGGCATAGCTATCTCCTGCGTTAAGGTTCTATACAAAAAACTTTCACCTTGTGGCACCCAAAAAGGAGGATGTTTTGCACCACTGCGCTCTAAAAATTTTTTTCCCTCATCATCCCAAAAATCAAGGTTTTCATAACCCCCTGCATTGACAAACTCCATATATTCCGCATTACTCACAAGGTATTTTCCCACACGAAAATCAGGAACTTTCTCGCTGTAACTTCCATACTCGTTATCCCATCCATAGAGAGGATTTGAGCTATCTATACCTAAATGCACTTCTTTGCCTTCTATACTCACCAAACTATTTTCTGGTGCTTTGGCACTTCGTGGACAAGGAGGAAAATAAGAAGAATCTTTCACATACTTTAGTGGCATTTGCCGGTGTAGCACAAGCGAAGTTTCTATATGAATACGTTCATGTTCTATACCCATAAGTATAACCCACATTGGGCTGTCATTTTGAATAGGAAGAGACAAAGGCAAGGTTTCAATAAGATGCAATACTCTCTCTTTCACTGCTTTTCTATAGGCTCTTACCGCATCCACTTCTGGCCAAGCATAATGTGCATTTTCTAAATCATCCCACGACATTTCATCCACACCTACAGCAAAAATAGACTCAAAATCAGGATTAACTCGCTCCTGTAGTATCTTCATATAAACAAGTTTATTGATAAAAAAAGTAGCAGTATGCCCAAAATAAAAAATCATAGGATGGCGGGTTGGTTCTGATTTACGATAAAAGACAGTATCGTCTTTGAGCACATCAAACACTTTTTCAAACAAATCATAAGTATTTAAAAAATACTCTTTTATCTCTTCTCTTTTTGTCTCTACACTCGCACCATCAAGGAGTACAGAATATTTACTCAAACTATTCAAATAAAATCCTTTGAATTTATTTTTATTGTAACAAAAATAGGTGCATAATAAAACAATACTTTGGTATAATCACAAAAAAAATTAAGGATATAATATGGCATGGGCAACAGCAAGACATATACTTGTAGAGAGTGAAGCAAAATGTAATGAATTAAAAAAAGAGATTGAAAACGGTGCAGACTTTGGAGCCATAGCACAAGCGAACTCAACATGTCCCTCATCAGCAAAAGGTGGTGATTTAGGGCAATTTGGACCGGGACAAATGGTTCCAGAATTTGACAAAGCGGTATTTAGTGGCGATGTTGGTGTAGTGTATGGTCCTATTCAAACGCAATTTGGCTATCACCTTTTAGAAGTCACAGCAAGAGGATAATTCAACTGTCATGGTAAAAGTAGCTGCACTGCAAATGAGTATGAGTGAAGATAAAGCGGCCAATATTAAAAAAGCTTCTGACTTCGTCACACAGGCTGCATTAAATGGTGCAAACATCATACTTTTGCCGGAACTCTTCTCTTCACTCTATTTTTGTAAAGATAAAGATGCAAGCTACTTTTCATGGGCATCCCCACAAAAAAACAATCCTCTCATTGAGCATTTTTCTCTTCTTGCAAAAAAACTGCATGTTGTTTTACTTGTCAGTTATTTTGAAAGAGCAGATACAGCATATTTTAACTCACTTGTTGTTATCAAT
>JALWON010000434.1 GCA_027083475.1 Sulfurimonas sp. | reverse complement strand
CTTCAATAGTAGTAGTTCAAAAATTTTACTTGACATTTTTGATATGTTAGATGAGACGAAAAATGAAAAAATAACGGTCAATTGGATTCACGACGAAGATGATGAAGCGATGGAAGAGTATGGTGAAGAGTTTGAAGAGGATGTAGAGCATATCAAATTTAACATCGTGGCAAAATAGTTAAATTTGCATGATAATAAATGCTACCAATGTTCCTAAAACTATTTGCCATGAAAAACCGATACTGAGTCCAAAGCTATAAGGTTGCAAGGCAAGGACTGTGAAAAACCCTCCTGCTAAGGCAAAAGGAACATGCTTTGCACTGCCTCGTGACGTAAAGAGTGCCGAGAAAAAGACTCCTAAAAGTCCCGTATATGCAAACGCCATGATGCCTAAGGCGAAACTGATGAGTGAGAGGTCGCTGTACTTTTGCCAAAAGTAACTGAGTATTGCCATAAGTATGAGCAGAAATGCGAAAAATAATACAGCTTTTTTGGATTGTTTGACAAAATATGCTTCACTTGTTTGCGGTGCATGGTGGAGTTTGTAGGGTTTATAAATATCCTCGATGGCAACCGATGCCATTGCTCCTAAAACTGAATTTGTACTAGAGAGGGCTGCTGCTATGGCTCCCACTGTTACAATCGCTCGAATCCCCTCTGGAAGCTCATGTAAGATGTAGTACATAAACACGGTAATTTTTTCTCCACTAAAACTTTGCGTAATGGTGGCACTCTGATAATGCACAAAGAGTAAAGCCCCAATGGCTAAAAAGAGCACTACAACAGGAATCGTCATAACAATGGAGAGTATGAGTGAAGAAGATGCCTCCTTTTTGTTTTTGCAAGAAAGGATGCGTTGTGTCATGTCTTGATCGAGTCCAAACGCAGCAATGTTGAGTAAAAGCCACCCGCTTAAAAGCCCGATGATGTTAAATTTACCATCAAAAGATGTATCAAAAAAAGTAAGCTTGTTATTCTCTTGTAAAACATCGACAACATTCACATCACCTAAAGAGGTGTAAAGATAAAAAAGAACAATCACTCCTGCTCCAACATAGGTAATTGCTTGAATGATATCACTCAGTATGACAGATCTCACCCCGCCAAAATAGGTGTAAATCAAAGCCCCAAAAACTAAAATCAAGATAGAGAGAAACATATGCATAAAACTAATGTCTAAAAAGAGAATCATACTTATAGCGAGTGCACCGATGTAGAGTCTCGCTCCACTTGCCATAACGCGACCAACAAGAAACATAATACCTGCTTGTCTTTTAGCACTTGCCCCGTAGCGATGTTCTAAAAGTACATAGACGGTGATAACTTTATGCTCATAAAATTTTGGTACAAAAACACGAGCGATGAAAAAAACAGCCAAGAGTGCTGAAAAATAAAACCCTATAAAGGTAAAGTTATGTGCATAAGCAAACTCAGGAACCCCTAAAAAAGTTGCTGCAGATTGGGAGGTAGCGAGAATGGAGAGTGCCACTGCCAAGAGTGGCATTTGGTTGGAGCTTGTGAAATATGCACGGGATGAGGTGATTTTCTCACGAGAAAAGAGGTAAGAAGTGAGTGCTAAAACAAAAAAGTAAGCACTAAAGACTCCCCAATCAAGTGTAGAAAACCCACTATTCATGAGAAGATTTGAGTCCTAGTATGGCAACTTCTTTACGAACTGCTTGCATAAACTTTTTTCCAGGATCTGCTTTTTTTGTTCGGTAGTTTTTATCTTTCTCTAGCCACATCCCTGTTTTTTGCATCTTTGTATACTCATAATGACCGATAAGAAACTCAATCTTAGGGTATTTAAAACGCAGATACTTGATAAGCTTTGCGTTTGCTATCACTTGTGCATGTGTGAGGTCTTCTTGTTTGTTATCTTTGCCACCAACATTCTCTATGCCAATGCTTGAGTAGTTGATCCCGATGACATGACGAGCCATGACATTGTCTGGCATAAGTTGGTAAATTGTTCCATCGCGTTTAACAAGGTAATGAGCTGAGACATTCAAAGCAGAAGCTTTGGCAATGTCTGCTCTGTCTTTAGGGAGTGTTTCAGGATAGAGTCGTGCAAATGATTTGTTAAAGGTCGGTACAGCTGTCCAATGAAGTACTATGGCAATGGGTTCTATGTTTATATCTTTTACCGCTAATCCATAATGTTTTTTAATATACTCTTTAGTTAAATCTTCGCGTTTTTTTGTAAACTTGATAGGCTTTTGGATAATGCTGTTTTTTGTATGTAGATTTTCTATACGCATGTTTGCCTCGACAATACGACTAATAGGGATAGCACCCGCTTTGAGCTGACTCATGACGATATCGACTAACGTCTTGACACTCACGTTATCGAGTTGGTTAGCAAAAAGGAGCATATCTACACCTGCATTTATGGCTAAGGTAATGCGCTCTTTGAGTGTATATTTTTTCGCGATAGCCCCCATCTGCATATCATCACTGATAATCACCCCTGTGAACTTCATGTTATTACGGAGTAAAAGGGTGTTAAATCTGT
>JALWON010000433.1 GCA_027083475.1 Sulfurimonas sp. | reverse complement strand
CACTTATTTATCATAACTTTTATCTAAAACAATACGATACTTCTCTAAGCGATTTTTATAAAACAGAATATTTGGTCTTCCTTTTTGCCAGAAAAAGGCACCTATGACATGTGGATTTTTTAAATGTTTATAGCGTGAACCAAAAAGTAATTTTCCTTCACACCCTTTTGGAATATCTTCTATACTTGAGAGTAACACTATATCTGCCAAAGCACACTCTTTGACAATTTTGAGAGTATTTGGATACTTTGTAACGGATGCAATCTTTTTATAAATAAACACTTGAGGTCTTGTCTTTTTTGTGACACTTTGGACTATTGTAGTAAATATGGATGATTCCAAATGCACATCATCTGCATACAGTGTTCCAATCAGTGCCCATATCAAAAAATACCGTATCAAAACAAATACTCCATACTGAGCATAAACTTTTGCTCAATGACAGGGACTTCAATTTGTTGTCCTGATGTTATGTTATAAATATATTTTCGTGTTAAACCTTTATTAAATATATTTTCACCCTTGAGTTTAAAATGTAAATCTTTTGTATGTCTATATGTAAGCCCTGCGGAATAATCAAGCCCTGTTTTTAAATTTTCATACCCACTATTCATCACGATTTCATTAAAAAAATCATATTTTGAAACACTGTTTGTCATGCGCACTAAATAATTACGGTGATGCAATTTTCCACGCGTCTCAAAGGGCAGAAATTTTTGATAATCAAACTGAAATTGAAGTTTATCTTTTTTTCTAAATACATAATCAAGACTTGCCTGCATGTAATATATTTTCATAGCCTCCTGAGCATTTTGCATTTTTCCTGAAGCATCCGGAATTAAAAAATTATGGATTTTCGTATAGCCATACACCATTTTCCATAATGCTTGTGCTGTTTCATAATTGATTTCTTGTGTGTAAGAATGATACAGCTCTGGTTTTAAAGAGGGATTGCCTATATGATCTTGTGCAGTTGCATAAGGGTCTGAGATATACTCTTGCCTAGATACAAAAGTTTTAAAAACAAGACTATCATCTGTATATATATGAGAAATACTCAACTGTTGTGGTGACTCATTTTCAAGTTCTACAGACTTTTGCTGCATAAAAAAAAGTTTCACTCTATTGTTTAAAGACAAAGCAAGTGTATCTTCTATAGATAATGAGTAAATATCTTCTTTGTTATAGGCTTGATTGTAGAGGGCAGGAACACCATTATATTTTAAATCACTAAAATCAAATGTTTTCTTTCTATATTGTAGCCCTACATTCACTGTATGATTATACAACTGATATTTTTTCTCTACAATAGCTGTAAACACACTCCCCTTATCTCTCTGTTCTACTTGTGAATAGCCTCCTAAAATAGCAGGTAAAGCAGTTCTATAGTTTGCATTATAGAGACTCTCTGTCTGAATATATGAAAGTTTAAAAAGAAGACTTTTTTGTAACAAATTTGCACTGTATGCCAAGTTGAAAAACTTGTTTTCTGCTTTAGAATCTTGTGGTACACCATAAGGTACAGCACCCACAAAAGCATCGTTTTGTGCACTTAAAGCCTGTATTTCAACTTTTTGTATATCATCTGAGAAAGAAGCATAAAAGTGATTTTTTTGATGATCACGTTTAAGGGACTCCCCATTTCGATGATACACATCTTGCTTATTTGTCGAATGATTTGCATAAACAAAATACTCCATATCATTGAAAAAGCCTGAAGTATAAATATTTTCTTTATGTGAACCATGGGAAGCTGTTAAAAATTTTACTCGTGAGCCTGCATCATGTTTTGCACGCTTACTATAAAGGCGTATGGTAATTGTTGCCGGTTCTATCCCAAATTTAAAAGATGAAGAACCCTCATAGATTTCAACATGATCAATAAAATCCATATCGATATTGCCAAAAATAGAAACACCACTCCCAAAAATAGGTAAAATTAATTCATTTTGATTTAAATATATGCGTATAGATTTTGAACTACTCAGTACTGGATCAAGATTTAATAAATCTGGCTGTGCTATACGATTTTCTAAATACCTGAAAAAAGGAATTGTTTTTAAAATATCTTTGAGAGTCTCTACCTGCATGAGTTCTAAATCATCACGAGTATACACTGTTAAGTGCCCAGCACTCTCATCTTTTGTTTTTTTAGAGAGTTCTGATTCGGTTTGATAATTCTCCAACAATGTATCAAGCTCATTGGCTTGTAAAGACAAAGTGAGAATTAATAAGAGTAAATACTTCATAAAAAGATTATCTCTTTTTTCTACTTAAAAGAATATAAATACACATTTAAAAAAAATTCGATATAATTAGTCATTATTTTATGAAGGTCTTAACAAATGAATTTAGTAACTGGTTCTTCAACCGCATTAATTACTCCATTTAAAAATGGTACATTAGATGAGCAGACATATGCTGCTTTGATTCAACGTCAAATTAACAATGGCATGGATGCCGTTTGTCCTGTGGGCACAACAGGAGAGAGTGCAACACTTACACACGATGAGCATAAA
>JALWON010000432.1 GCA_027083475.1 Sulfurimonas sp. | reverse complement strand
ATCCTAGAGCAACCAAAAATAAGCAAACTATTCGATAAAGAAGAGTTAGAAGTAGCAAAATTTAGATTAATAGATTATGGTTATACTCCAAAAGTGTAATGCTAAAATAGCTAATCAATAAAGTCAAATCATTCATATTTCATGGTAACATGTGATAACGAAAAAGTTAATCATTAAGGAAGAAGTATAGATGATTTATAAAATCTTATCCCCTAAATATTAGTAGCGAGAAGTTAATCTTCTTGCTACTCTTTCCTTGAAATTTATCCAAAATCAATCCGAAATTAATTCCATGATAGCACTGTGATAACAAGAATTGTTGAAATGTATAGAAGTGTATATAATGATTGTGCTTTAAGTATCTTATTTATGGAGTATTGTAAGTTATTATGAGCAAATGTATTGAAGTATATGTTAATGGTGCGGACGAAAGGACTTGAACCTTCACACCTTGCGGCACCAGATCCTAAGTCTGGCGTGTCTACCAATTTCACCACGTCCGCGTGGAATAAGTGTTTTGTGTCACTTCTGACATGATAATATAAAAAAAACAGTGGTACGCCCTAAAGGATTCGAACCTTTGGCCTATGCCTTAGAAGGGCATTGCTCTATCCAGCTGAGCTAAGGACGCAGCAGTTAAATATGGTACGCCCGATAGGATTCGAACCTATAACCCTCGGAGCCGAAATCCGAAACTCTATCCAGTTGAGCCACGGACGCTACTATATTTTGTATATTATCACTTATATTAAAAACTATGGGGTGGGATGCGGGATTCGAACCCGTGACCCCCGGCACCACAAACCAGTGCTCTAACCAGCTGAGCTAATCCCACCATGTAGTAAGTTTAAAATATAATCAATTTAAAAGTGGTCGGGGCGAAAGGACTCGAACCTTCGACCCCCTGGTCCCAAACCAGGTACTCTAACCATACTGAGCTACGCCCCGACCTTCACAAAAACCAAATGCCATATCTGATTAATGAGCCGGAATTATAGTCAATATAACTTTAAATGTCAATAGTTATGCGAAATTTCTTTTATATCTTTTACTTTTTTAGTATAATTCTAGTATATAAAAAGGAATGAGTATTTATGAAAATAGCAAGATTTAGTAGGGTTGGTTTTATTTTAGCCGCAGCGGGGAGTGCTGTTGGACTTGGAAATATTTGGAAGTTTCCTTATATTGCAGGGGAATATGGCGGAGGTGCTTTTGTTCTCGTATATCTTCTAACGGTTCTACTCATTGGCTTTTCTATCATGATTGCTGAAATGCTTATTGGGTACTTGGGAAGAAAAGACACGGTTACCTCTTTTGAAGAGTTAGCTCCTACACATAAGGGAAAATGGAAATTTGCCGGCTTTCAAGGTTTAGCAGGTCTTTTTATCATGATTTTTTATTCGGTTGTGATTGGATGGATTTTCAACTATATTGTCACTTCTCTTACTGTACTTCCAGCCAATGTAAAAGAAGCCGAAACGACTTTTAATGCAATGCTCCATACCGATGCCCTCACACAAATCTTTTACCATACTACTGCATTTATCTGGATAACCTATGTCCTCACCAAAGGGATTAAGGGTGGTATAGAAAAAATGAACTATTTCCTTATGCCTGCACTTATGCTCATTTTAGGAGGAATGTTTCTCTATGCCACTACTTTAGATACCTTCTCTCAAGCACTTACTTTTATGTTTGCCCCTGATTGGTCAAAAATCAATTCAAATGCTTTTGTTGTAGCCGTAGGGCATGCATTTTTTACCCTCAGCCTTGGTATGGGTGCTATTATGACCTACTCTGCTTCTATGGAAAAAAATTCGAACCTTGTAAAAAATGCTTTTTGGGTTGTCTTTTTAGATACTACTATCGCTATTGTTGCAGGATTAATGCTTTTTACTTTTCTTTATGAGTATGGCTCTGGTCCTGCACAAGGCCCTGGGCTTGTTTTCATCTCTTTACCTGCTGCGTTTTATGAACTTGGAACATTGGGAAATTTCTTTGCTGTTCTATTTTTCATTGCTCTTGCATTTGCAGGGCTTACCTCTTCCGTTTCACTTGTTGAGCCAATGGTACAGTATTTTATAGATAGATTTGGATGGAGTAGATGCAAAGCATCTATTGCTATGGGAACTTTCTTCTGGTTTTTTGGTCTTTTTGCCATTTTTTCAAATATCGATGCTTATAAAGAACTCCTTACATGGGGAGGAAAAAGCTTTTTTGACTGGGTCGATTATGTCACAGCGGCTATTATGTTGCCTCTTGGTGGCTTAGTAATGGCAGTGTTTGTTGGTTTTGTAATAGACAAGAGAAAAGTCGAAGCCCTCATGCGACCACAGCTCAAATGGGCATTTGATGCTTGGTATTTTAGCTTACGCTACATAACACCTGTCGCAATGTTCATCGTTATTCTCTCTTTGCTTGGTATTTTATAAAACTTAACAAGCCCCTGAGGAACAGGGAGAAATACCTTGTGTGAGAAACATTGCAGTCACTGTATCTAAGGTCTCGATATGGTTAATAAGCCATGGGATGAGTGTCCCCTCT
>JALWON010000431.1 GCA_027083475.1 Sulfurimonas sp. | reverse complement strand
ATATAAATGAGAGTGAAGAACAGAAGATTACAGTAGATGATGTCAATACAATGCTCAAAAAAAAGCGTAAAAATGTTGCTGGTACTATCTTTCTTTTTAACCCTGAAACTGCTCCTGTAGGCTTTAAAATGAGTAAATTTTTACAAGATGATGGATTTGATAAATATGATGAAATAGTAGAACTCAATGAAGACCAAAAAGCATATATATTAAATGCAGGACTCAAACAGCATTTCAAAGGCAAGCTGATTGAAATTCGCTATCTTTTTACGTATAATAGAGAAAATATTGAGCCAACCCCGATTATGGAAGAGTTTGATGCAGATTTAGATAAGTACAACTCAAATCAGCTCACACGTTATGATAAAAAACTCAACTATATTGACCTCTCCGATATTCGACTCAGTGGTAAATTTGTTTTTATGGGTATGGGGCACAAATATGATAGACACCATAAAGCCATTATTGCATATGCACGGGCAGTTTCTACACAAATACACAAACTCGACAAAAATGTTATCTTTATGTATGATAACAATTATGATATGGATGAATGTATCCAAAGGGCTTATTACTTATCTCCCTATGCAAATGGAAAAGCACGTGAGGTACGTGCTAATGGTTTTAAAGAAGTCTTTAAAACGAATCCTCCTCAGAGTAAAAAACTTAGCTTTTAGACTCAAAATTTTCATACCCCTGTTTGAGCTTTGCTTTTTTTGAAAGCATTTGCACACTCTGGGTTATATCTTCTTCTGCTATATGATAATGTTCGTGTAATTTTTCTAAAGAGTCATCTATCTTTTTGCTCAAACTTTTTCCCAAAGAATCAATCTGTTCTTTCATAATATTTATTTTTTCATCTTTGGATACAGCTATATCATGTGCAATCATATGGAGTTCTGCTTGTGATTTGATATAATCTGATTTTATCATCTCTACATCTAAAACCAACTCTTTCAAACTCGTATAAATCCCATCCATCCCTGTTGTTTGTGCTTCCAATGCATCCATTTTTTTAGAAGAGAGTACCATCTGCTTCATAATCATTTCACTTTTAGAACGAATTGTACTCAAAGTCGTCTCGCTCTCTAAAAGGGATGTTTTAATTCCTTCTGAATGTGAACGCAGCGTCGTAATTTCTCCTTCAAAGGCTTTGGTGACACCTGAGAGTTGTTCTAATGTATGTTTTGTAATACTGCGTGCAATCTCTTCTGAAATATTTTTCATCTTATCAATGTTGATTTTTACCTCTTCTATATCTTCAGACATATCACAGCGACTCTCTACAGCACTTTTGAGGGTTGATTTGATTTGATTGTAATGGTCTTGTTCTGCAACTCTTAAAATATCTATATGTTTATGCACAACATTATCAAGTTCAGGGAGTTGTACCTCTGTAAAATGACTAAAACCTTTAGAGACCTTTTCATGCCAGGCTTCCATCTCATCAAATTTATGACTAAATTTATCTTGATTCAGTTTGATTTCTTCTAATGCTTTAATATCATCTTTAAACTTTTGACGCACTTTTTCTTGCACAATCAAATCTTCTTTATGTGAAGCAGCCACTCTGTTTTCAAGCTCTCCCATAAACTCTTTGAGTCCACTTATCTCTTGTACTAAAACTTTTAAAAATTCATCTTGTGTTCTTGCACTCTCTGATTGTTGCGTTTGATGTAAAATATTGAGAACAAGGTAAAGTAAAAGGGCCACAAGAAGAGGAAAAAAAGATTCTCTCAATAAAAGCACAACATTCGTATGTTCAGGATGGATGATAAAGTGGACAACGGAGCTAATAGCTCCTATGCCCACCATTAAAGGGGCATAATTAATTTTATTGGGTTGTTTTAAAATAGCAATCTGGCGCAAAAAAAGAATTGCCATAAATGTAAACGCAATGAGTAAATCATTTCCATACATAATATATCCTTATTTCTTTAGCACCATTCTATCATAAAACAAGTTACTTTGAAGTAAGAATTATACTGGTCTGATTGTGACTCCATACTTCTCTTGTGCAACTACACGCTCTTCTAAATGATAATCTTTAATCTCATTAAAGTTAAGGTATTTATAAACATCATCTTCTTTACCTTCAAGCTTACTCGGTACAATATTCATATACTCTTCAACAGTTGGAATACGACCAAGTTTTGCACAAACTGCCGCAAGCTCAGCAGAACCAAGATAGACTTGAGTACCTTTTCCTAAACGGTTATCAAAGTTACGTGTTGATGTTGAGAAAACTGTAGAATTTTCACGAGCAGATGCTTGATTCCCCATACAAAGTGAACAACCCGGCACTTCTGTATGTGCTTCAATTGCTTTATACACATCATAATACCCTTCATTTATAAGTTGTTGCTCATCCATTCTTGTTGGTGGCACAATCCAAAATTTCTCAACAGCAACAGCAGATTCTCCACGCATTACTTCACCCGCTGCACGGTAGTGACCAATGTTTGTCATACATGAACCTAAAAATACTTCATGAAGTTCAGTTCCCGCAACTTCACTTAAAAGTTTCACATTATCAGGATCATTTGGACATGCTAAAATTGGTTCTGTGATACTATTTAAATCTATATTAATCACAGCTGCATACTCTGCATCAGCATCTGGTTTCATGAGTGATGGATTTGCCAACCACTCTTTCATCTTTTCAACACGACGAGCAAGTGTGCGTTTGTCTTCATAACCATCCGCTATCATAGATTCTAAAAGAACAACATTTGATTTTAAATACTCTTCAATCGGTGCAGTATCTAACAGAACTGTACAAGCAGCGGCACTTCTCTCAGCAGAAGCATCAGAAAGCTCAAATGCTTGTTCTGCTTTGAGATTTGGTAAACCTTCAATCTCTAAGATACGACCAGCAAAAATATTTTTCTTTCCAGCTTTTGGTACAGTTAAAAGACCATCTTGAATCGCTTGATAAGGAATAGCATTCACAAGGTCACGCAGTGTAATACCCGGTTGCATTTCACCACTAAATCGCACAAGAACAGACTCAGGCATAGTAAGAGGCATAGAACCAGTTACCGCAGCAAATGCAACAACACCAGATCCACCAGGAAAAGAGATACCAAGAGGAAAACGTGTATGGCTATCAGCCCCTGTTCCAACAGTATCAGGCAGTACCATTCTGTTTAACCATGAGTGTATTACCCCATCACCAGGGCGGAGTGCAACACCCGAACGATTTGAGATGAAATCTGGAAGTGTATGGTGCATTTTTACATCAGATGGTTTTGGGTATGCCGCCGTATGACAAAATGACTGTAAAACTAAATCAGCATTAAATCCAAGTGCTGCAAGCTCTTTAATCTCATCACGAGTCATTGGTCCTGTTGTATCTTGAGACCCAACTGTACTCATCTGTGGCTCTACATACATTCCAGGACGAACACCAGCAAGACCAGAAGCTTTTCCTACCATCTTTTGAGCAAGTGTGAAACCTTTGCCAGTGTCTGCTGGTTGTTCAGCTGTTAAGAAAGTCTCAGATGCACCTAAACCTAAACATGCACGAGCCTTAGAAGTCAAACCACGACCAATAATAAGTGGAATACGACCACCTGCACGAACTTCATCAGTAATAGTATTTGGATTGAGTTTAAATGTAGCTATACACTCACCATCTTTATGAGCTTCACCCTTGTAAGGATAAATAGTAATGACATCACCAGTTTCCATTTTAGAAACATCCAATTCTAAAGGAAGTGCACCAGAATCTTCACATGTTGCAAAGAAAATTGGTGCAATAATACCACCAAGCACAACACCACCTGTGCGTTTATTTGGAACACCTGGAATATCTACACCCATATGCCACTGCACAGAGTTTACCCCTGATTTACGACTTGAACCAGTACCAACAACATCCCCTACATATGCAAGAGGATACCCTTTTTGCTTCAATTCTTCCATTGTTTCCAATGGTTTTTCCATTCTATTTACTAAAAATGAATTTGCATGTAAAGGGATATCAGAACGAGTAAATGCTTCTGATGCTGGCGAGAGGTCATCTGTATTTGTCTCACCTGGAACTTTATATACAGTTACTGTGATTTCCTCAGCAAGTGCATCTTTTCCTGTAAACCACTCTGCATTTGCCCATGAAGTCATTACTTCTGTTGCTGCTGCATTGCCTGCTTTGTGAAGCTCTTCGACATCATTAAATGCATCATATACTAAAAGTGTTTTACTCAGTGCTTCTACTGCTTCTTTTACAACTGCTTCATTAGAAGAAGAGAGTGCGTCAATCATCGGTTTTACATTGTAACCACCAAGCATCATACCAAGCATTTGCACTGCTTTTTGAGGAGCAATACAAGCTACACTCACTTTCTCAGCAGCTACATCATTTAAAAATGCCGCTTTTACATAAGCTGCATCATCCACACCAGGAGCTACACGATTTGTTAGTAAGTCCAATAATTCATCTGTACAATCTGCTTTAATAAGCTCTATTAATTCTGCTGTTTGCTCAGCTGAGAGAGGTAAAGGGGGAACACCAAGTGTCTCACGCTCTGCAACATGTGCTTTATAATCTTCTAAAAATGCCATAATTATGTCCTGATTTTTAATTTGCAGTATTATATCCAAAGAATTTAAAGTTATTTAAGAGAGTGTTACTATACTAAACATCTTTAGAAGAGTTTTCAATTTTATGTTTAATATAGTAACAATAAGAGAGGATTTTAGAGAATTTCTCGTATTCCTTTTGCATTTGGAGCAGATAAAATGCCCTCTTGTTCAAGCTGTTCTATGACTCGAGCTGAACGGTTATAGCCTATTTGCAGCTTTCTTTGGAGGTAAGAGATAGATGTTTTTCTATCGGTAAGAACAACATTTTTTGCCTCTTCATAAAGTTCATCGAGTTCTTCATACGATTCATTAGCGGCATTATTTGATTCACTCTCTTCCACTAAAAAGCTCTTATCATAATTGGGTGTTCTTTGTGCTTTTATAAACTCAACAATTTCTTCTATTTCCTCTTCTGTCGCCCAAGGTGCATGTAAACGCACAAGCCCTGTTGCTCCAGGAGGAGTAAAGAGCATATCTCCTCGACCAAGTAATGACTCTGCACCCATTTGGTCTAAAATAATCTTAGAGTCTATTTTCTGCCCTACTCTGTAAGAGATACGAGAAGGCAGGTTCGCTTTAATAAGACCTGTAACAACATCAACAGATGGACGCTGTGTAGCAACAATAAGATGGATACCACAAGCACGAGACTTTTGCGCTAATCGTGCTATAGAGTACTCTACATCTTTACCACTTGTCATCATTAAATCTGCAAGTTCATCTATGATCACAACAATATAAGGAAATGCATCTCCACCCTCTTTTTTTATCTTTTCATTATAGTTCTCAATATTTTTTGTTCTTGCATCTGCCATCAGTTCATAGCGGCGTTCCATTTCATTGACCATGTTGTTTAAAGCTGCAATCGCTTGTTTTGGTTTTGTAATCACGGGAGTCAGTAAATGAGGAATATCATTATATGTTGAGAATTCAAGCATTTTAGGATCTATCATGAGTAAACGGAGCTGATCTGGCGAATTTTTATACAATAATGAGAGTATCATTGCGTTTATCCCAACACTTTTCCCACTCCCTGTTGTCCCCGCAATAAGTAAATGCGGTAATTTTTTCAAGTCAGTAACAAAGGGCTTGCCTACAATATCTTTTCCAAGTGCCATTGTTAACGGTGAAGAGGAGTCTTTAAAAAGCTTATCATCCAAAATTTCACGAAGATAAATTGTATCGACAGTATCATTTGGAATCTCAATTCCTACAACATTTTTTCCAGGAATAGGTGCTTGAATACGAATAGTCTCCGCTGAGAGTGCCATAGCTAAGTCATCTTGCAGTCCTAAAATTTTACTTACCTTTACATTTGCAGCAGGTTTAAACTCAAATGTAGAGACAACAGGTCCCGCATAAGTTCGTACGACATCTCCATCTATTTTAAAATGTGCCAGTTTATCTATGAGGTAGCGTATTTTGTCATCGAGTTCACTCTCATCAATGCTTTTTGTCACCTTTTTTGGTTTTTGTAAAAAGTTTACAGATGGAAGTTTAAAGTTTTTTGGTTTTTCAACTTTTCCCTTTTCTATGCCCTCTAAAAGCTTTGCATTCTCTTCAAGTTCTTCAACAACTACTGTATTTTTATGTTCTTTTACTTCAGAAGCAATATCAAGTATCGTTGTTTTCTCTTCTTTTTCTTTTCTCAAATAGCTTGGTGTATCTATCTCTTCTTGTTCTTGCTCTTGTGTAATCTCTTCTTCTATACAAACATCTTCTAGTTCTTCAACAGCTTGATACTCTTGCACGAGCGTATCTTCTTTGTGTTCCACACGCTCATGTGTTATAGTAGGTACAATCTCCCTTTTGTCTTCTTTTTGTTTTTGTGCTTTTTGAACAATATGTTTCTCTTTTTTTTGCAATGTATTATGAAATAAATCCATCAGAGTATCGGAGAGTTCAGAAACACTTTTATCAAGCATCACTAAAGAGCCTAAGAGTGTAATCATAAACCAAAAAACCCATAAACCAAACAAACCAATATATGGAGATAAAAAATCTACAAAATCAGCTCCAAACTTCCCTCGAAAATCATTTGTCACTAATAAAGCTTGAAATAGAAGTGAAGAGAAGAACAATAAAGTTGAAGCAATGATAATTTGTGATTTTCTAAAATCAATATGCGTATCTTTATAAAAAAGAAAGAGAGGCACAATGAATGCGAATAAATAAACAAAAGAGATATAACCAAAATAATGTTGATTATATGCTGCAAATACAGAACCGTAACTCCCCATCAGTTCACTCGAACTAAACAGAGTAGATACTCCTAGATATATAATAATACTAAATAATACAATAAAAAAAGTCTCTTTCAATATAAAACACCCTTAAAAAATATAAAAGGAAGTATAGCAAAAATCGTGTTATTACAAATAATTTACTAAGCTTAATTGAGAAACTTTTCCTACAGTTGAGAGCATTGATTGATAATTGAGATTCAATTGTGTCAATTTCAAAGAAGCTTCTGCCAAATCTGTATCTACCACAGAAGAGCGTAAAGACTTGGTTGTAACATTCAAAATATCTGTTCTCTCTACAGCTTTTGATAGAGTATTTGACTGTGCCCCAGCAGTTGATTGTGTACGAAAAACATGATCTTGCAAAGTGTCCATACGAGAAATTGCATTCTCAATTCCTATACTGCGAGAAGTACTTCCCGTTTTTGCATCTGGATTTATTTTATGGTCTTCAACTGCTGTAATCATTTCATTAATCGATGCAAAAAAATCGGTTTTTGCATCTTTTACAGTCAAAGCATTATTTGTATTAAAAGTTAATACAGAAGCATTCCCTGCTGTAAAATCACCACTATTAGCATCATACAAAGCCATTGTCGCTTTTGTTGTTCCATTTTGCAAATCACTAAATGTAAGTTTGCCATCATAACTTAAATATGTTTTTCCTGAATTTTCTGAAAGATTTACAGCATTATCATAATCACTTGCAGAAGATGTTGTTGCAGGCAACTTATTGGTAATGGCCATATTCATAACATTCATGAGTTGCTGGTATGTCATTTTATCTGCATCGACAGCAGCACGAGGGGTTTGTGCATTATAGATGTTATAGTTTGTTGTTCCACCATCGAGTGAAAAAGTAGAACCTGTGGTTTTTAAATCTATTTGGACACTCATAGCAGTTCCATTTATGTTTGTTCCTTTGAGAATTAACTGTTTTGCATTCAGCGTTGCCCCAGAAGCAACATCTAATAATTTTGTTGCTGGTGTAGCAAAACTATTATCACTTTTGAGTATTTGTGAAACATCGGAGCTTACTTTACTCCCTGAAACACTAAAATTTGTTCTGTCATAGACTAACCCCTCAATTGTTGGAGCACCTGTTGCTGCTGTATATGATGATTTATTAAACTCACGAATATATACTTTTGATCCCGCTTTTGCTGTTGCATAATCAGTCACCCCTCCATTTGTTTCTAAAGTATCTATTGATGCAACATTCGCTTTTCCTGTACCAGAAAAATCGGAGGCACCTACTAAATGAAAATCGAGTTTACTTGAACCAGATAATTTATCTTCGACAGATATATTACCACTTCCATCCATCCCAACATTGACAATATTAACTGCTCCTGTATTCCCATATTGTTGTCCAATGGCATCAAGAAGTGTACTTACAGTATCTGTGCTATTTAATGTGATTTTACTGTTAATTGCAGTTCCGTCGCTTTTCGTACCTCGTAAATAAAAATAATGCTTATTACTCGGTGTGACTCCCATAAAATTTTCAATCGTTGTATTTACATCAAGGGTACTTCCGATATTAGCTTTTTGGGCCACATTGGATGTAATCTTTTTTTTAACTAAACTCTCTTCACCCAAAAATAAATCAGCTCCTGTAATATTATATTGCAATTGATTATTGGAACCGGAAAAAGCCTTCAATGCAATATTATTTCCTTGATACACCCCATTACGATCAATAGGTTTTATCTTCACTGCTGAACCAGAAAACAGAAATTGCCCATTTATAGAGGTGTTTGCCAAGCTTTTTAAATTTGTTTCTATTCCACGCATCTCTTGTGCAATAGCATTTTGAGAAGTACTATCATTTGTACCATTTGCTGCTTGAATAAGTAAAGTTCTCATTCGATTCATATTTCCTGTAAACTCATTTAACACAACATCTGATTGATCAGCAACTTTATAGCCACTTTGCGTACTTTTTTTTGTTTGGTCAAGTGTAGTAATTTCATTATCAAGAAGCATTGTTTGTGTAAATACTGAAACATCATCACTTGCATATTGAATTTTCAATCCAGATGCTATTTGTTTATTGACATCAAATAATTTTTGATTCAATTTATTGTTATTCGAACCATATAGATTTTCATAGTACATACTTGATGTTATTCTCATAATACACCTCCAAAATAGATTCCCTCTATACAATCACTATCGACAAAAAAGTGTTTCTTTTAAGATATTATCTCACATTTACACTACTTTAAGTAAACAGTCATTATAATCCCATCAAGCATTTAGCATGCCAGAGTGATGGAACGGTATACATAGCGGATTCAAAATCCGCCGCCTTCGGGCTTAGGGGTTCAAATCCCCTCTCTGGTACCACATATATATTCCTCTACAAGAAGATACAATGGTATTAAAATTTCAAAACTATATAATTTTATAAATGATAGGTATAGATTTAATTAAAGTTTCCCGAATGAAACGTATGATTGAAAATTTTGGAGAGAAAGCACTTTTACGTTTTCTCTCAAATGAAGAACTTTTACTTGTAAAAAATCATAAAACAGCTGCTGGTTTTTGGGCAGTAAAAGAAGCTTGTTCAAAAGCTTTACAAGTTGGAATTGGTAAAGAGTGTTCTTTTCATGATATCACTATTTATAAATCCCAAAAAGGTGCACCATTATTAAAATTTTCAAGTAAACTAAATAAGCACTTTAATATCAAAGATTCAAGTGTTTCTATTACTCATGATGGAGATTATGCCATCGCAGTTGTTGTTGTAGAATTATCATAAAAAATTTTGAAAAATAAAAAAAAGAGAAAGACAAACTAGGCAGCGACCTACATTTCCACACCTGAAAGGTGCAGTATTATCAGCGAAGAGGGGCTTAGCTTCTGGGTTCGGAATGGGACCAGGCGTTTCCCCCTCTCTATAGCCACCTAGACAATGTCAAGAATAAAAACACTATATATGTTCTTATTTTTGACATCATGTCAGTAAAATTGAGTGAGTGCTCATTATATATCAATTGGTAAAGTCAACATAACTAAATAACCACTAAACATATCTCTTATTTAATGTTACACAGAAAAGAATTTAGTTCTTTTCTTGCGCTCGCCTGTTAGGCATCGTACACTAAATAAGATAGTGAACGCTAGACATATATGAAATAAATCATATAGTTAAAAAAAAGACAAACGACCTATTAGTACTGGTCAGCTAAACACTTTGCAGTGCGTACACATCCAGCCTATCAAGCTTGTAGTCTTCAAGCGGTCTTCAGGGATTGTTCATCTTGGAGTTGGCTTCCCG
>JALWON010000430.1 GCA_027083475.1 Sulfurimonas sp. | reverse complement strand
ATACACTAAAGATACACAAACATAAGTTATAATCATTCAAAGGAATGAAAATATGATAACATCAATAGTATTTGCAGCAGGTTGTTTTTGGGGTGTTGAGAAACATTTTGAACATATGAATGGAGTAATAAAAGCAGAATCAGGGTATGCAGGTGGAACATATAAAAATCCAACATATGAAGATGTGCTTGCCATGCGAAGATTACAACCCAATAGTACAACAAAAAATTATGCAGAATCGGTAAAAGTTACCTTTGACACAACAAAAACAGATGCAAAAACCCTTATAAAATCTTTTTGGGAACTTCATGACCCAACACAATACAATAGGCAAGGCAATGATGTAGGCAACAACTATAGAAGTGCTATTTACTACACCAATGCAAATCAAGAGAAGATTGCTTATGCCACTGAAAAAGAGTATCAAAAACTCCTTACAAAAGCAGGATACAGCACGATACAAACAGAAATAAAACCTTTAGTGAAATTTTATCCAGCAGAAGCATACCATCAAGATTATCTTGAGAAAAATCCTTATGGGTATTGTCCAAACCATGCTACTGGTGTGAAATTTTCACAAGCCAAAACAGAAGAAAAGGCTATCATGCCACTTGGCGGCAAAGAGATACTTGTCATAACATCTCAAAACTACTGTCCCTATTGTGAAAAATTTCAAAAAGATGTCAGTTCGCTTTACCATGGTTCTGTGCCTTTGCGAACAGTGTTTGCAAAGGATATAAAGAAATTTACTCTCAAAACAAAACTTTTTGCAACACCAACAATCTTGTTTATCGAAGATGGCAAAGAAGTAATAGGGCATTCAGGATATATGGGTGCAAAAGAGTTTTATAAAATTTTGGGAGATTTTAAACTCGGGAAAAATTCACAAGCTTATAATGTTGCGTTTCATGAGGGAACAGATGCTCCAGGGTGTAGGCAGTATGCCATTTTTAAAGATACTCCTGATGGTGTTTTTGTTGATAAACTCAGTGGGGATGTCCTTTTTGATACACGCGACCGATTTCACTCAGGAACAGGGTGGCTCAGTTTTTATAAAGCGGCAAAAGGGGCTGTGATTGAAAAAGCGGACAACAGCTATGGTATGCAACGCATAGAGATTGTTGCGAAAAAGAGTGGCATTCATCTTGGGCATGTCTTTCCAAGAGCAGATGGAAGACGACGTTTTTGCATTGATGCAACAGTTTTAGAGTTTATCCCAAGAGATAAACTCTAAGGAAGCTTTAGTAGAGACCTAAAATCTCAAACTGAAAATACCAAATAGCGATAGAGATGATATAGCCTACAAGAATAGTCCAAGCATGTTTCATGTGGGAACCAAAGGTGTAAATACCATGGAGTCTTCCCATCACACCGACACCTGCAGCAGAACCAAAAGAGATAAGACTTCCACCGATTCCTGCTGTCATTGTCACAAGCATCCATTGAGCTGTATCCATATCTGGTGATGATTTTAGGATAGCACTCATAACTGGTACATTATCTACGATAGCAGAGAGAAAACCTACGCCAACATTTGCAAATGTTGGTCCTGCAAACTCATATACATGATGAATATACTCTAAGAAACCTAAAAAGTGTAATGCTCCCACAGCAGAAAGAATACCAAAGAAGAAAAGTAAAGTGTCATTTTCTACTTTTTGCATATTGACATAGATGTTAAAACCATTTTGTCCGCTTTTTGCAAGATGAATAGAGTACATTTTGAGTATAGCCATACCAAACATCATACCCCACATTGCTGGAAAATGGAAAAATTGGTGACCAAGTACTGCCATCACAATCGTAGCAACACCAAGGTAGGCAACTCCCATTCCCCCATCTAAAACTTTTGGTTGTTTCTCTGTAGAAGCATCAAAAGGTGGTTGCCCTTTTGGTACAGATAGAGAGAGTAAAAATGCAGTGACACCCCAACCTACAACAGAAGCAGGGAAAAGGTAAAGAAAGTCTACAAACTCTCCTTTGTTTGCTGTCCATGCCATAAGGGTTGTAATATCACCAAACGGAGACCAAGCACCCCCTGCATTTGCAGCAACCACGATGTTGATAGCACCTGGAACTAAAAAACTCATATTTTTTTTATCAATGGTGAAAAGAACAGTTGAAAGAATAAGTGCTGTTGTTAAGTTGTCTGCTACTGGAGAGATAAAAAATGCTAAAAGACCCGTGAGCCAAAAGAGTTTTTTATAGGTATAGCCTTTAGAGACAAGTTTGTACTTCATAAGGTCAAAAACACCACGTTCGATGAGTGTTTCGATGTAGGTCATTGCGACAAGCAAGAAGAAGAAAATCTCTGCAATCTCTAAGATGAGGTGTTCTAACTCTTCATGCAGGGGGTCAGGGTTGAGCCCATTGAGTGCATAGTAGATACCTATGAGCATAAACATAAAAGTTCCTGCAAAAAGGGCAGGTTTTGCTTTGTTTACCTCGTACTTATCTTCTGTTGCAATAAAATAATAAGCTATTACAAAAACAGCTAAACTGAGCCATCCGACCCATGTTGTAGCTAAATTTACATCTGTTGAAGCATGTTGTACAGCCT
>JALWON010000429.1:1126-2570 GCA_027083475.1 Sulfurimonas sp. | reverse complement strand
ACTACTGCCTCTAGTTTTTCAGTTATTGTTTCATTTAATGCTATGTATTTCATACTTTTTATATAGCAATTTTCAATCCTACTTTTATGTCATTTATTTTTGTTAGGCACTTAATGAAAATATTTGCAGCGATAGGGGCATTTAGCGTAATAGCAGTGTTAGTAGGTTTTATCAGTTTTGGTGGAACACTTTCAAAAATAAACAACTTGGATGAACAGGCAATTCCAGCCTTTAAAGAGATGTTTATGAAGATACTCAAAGATGGTGATCCCGCAAAGGCGATGATGAATGAGTATAAAGTAAATGATGATCTCTCAAATGATGATGTAGCAGAATCACTCTATGCTCTTGCAGAAGAGTACAATATGCGCATAACCGGTGATGTGAAGATGTACACAAAAGCGGATGCTAAACCAAATGAAGTCAAACACGCTCGTATTTTTTCGATGTGTTCACTTCACATAGCAAAAATCTTTCTTAACCATTCACGATACTTTGGTGGAATGATGCCTTGTCGTGTTATTTTAGTTGAATATGGAAATGGAGATCGCTATCTTGTTACAATGGACCTTACCCTTGCTATCCATGGTGGAAAACCACTCAACAAAGAGATGCTTGAACTGGCAACCCATGTATATGAGGCTATGACAAATATTCCAGCTAAAGCGGCTGAAGGAGATTTTTAGTAAAAAACTCTTAAAACTTGACATTTCTAAACTAATTAGTCTATAATTGTGCCATGAGAAAAACAAAAGGCAGACCAAAATTATTTGACGAGCAAGAAGTCTTGAATTTGGCGATGGATTATTTTTGGAAACATGGGTATGAAAATAGCTCTCTGGATGATCTGCTCAAAGCGATGGGTATCAGTAAAGGGAGCTTCTACCACATGTTTGGAAGCAAAGAAGCACTTTTTTCCAAATGCTTACAGCTGTATCGCAAAAAACAAATTGATTATCTTCACTCTTTAAAACAAGAGATTGGTGCAAAAGCAACAATGCTTAAACTTGTTGAGATGACATTAGATGAGTTAAAAACAACAGGACGACTTACCGGATGTTTACTTATGAACTCCGGTAAAGAGTGTTATGGGCGTTATGAAGAGCTTAGTAAACAGATAAAAGAAGAGTATCTTACGATGCAAAGTTTTTTTGCCAATGCTTTACAAGAGGATATTGACAAAGGTGTTCTCAAGACTTCACTTTCTGCCCAAGAGTTAAGTACCCGCTTTATGAATACCTTAAATGGACTTGTGCTCTCTGTACAAGCAGGTGCGACTGACGAGATGGTTGAGAGTATAGTAAAGCAATTAAAAGAGATGGTAGAGTAAAAAGCAGCTTAAAGGACACAGTGTGTGTTTTTTGAGCTGCTTTTTTTATAGCTATTTTTAGACCATTTAGTTTATAAATAGCATGGTGCTATATAGAAAAGTATGCTAACTCAG
>JALWON010000429.1:0-1116 GCA_027083475.1 Sulfurimonas sp. | reverse complement strand
TTATTGCAAGTAACAAAAGTACAAGAGGCACAAGGTGAAGTCAAAGAGATTTTTAATGAGGTTGAAAAAGCATTTGGAGCTGTTACGGAAGGGTTGTCGCTTTGGGCACTCAATCCAGAAGCGTTAAAGTTCCAATGGAACTCTATAAAAGAGCAGATGGACAATGATGTAGATACACAAAAGATGTATACGCTGATTCGTTACATTATCTCTGAAAAAAATCATTGTGAATATTGCATCGGCTTAAATGGTGGAATGCTTATAAATATGTATGGTATGAGTGAAGAGGAACTCAAAGAGGTTGCAAATAATCTTAGTGTTGCAAAACTCACACCTAAAAATGAGAAGCTTTTAGCTTTTGCTCTGCGCTCTATCAATGAACCACAATCGATTAAGCAACAAGATATAGATGAACTCCATATATTAGGACTAAACGATAAAGAGATTTTTAATCTTGTTTTGACTGCAAGTATAATGTTAGTGGTAAATACTTTATTTGATACATTTGATGTGGAGTAAGATTATGCAAAATATTTTGATAATCAATGGGCATGAGTATCATGAAATCGCAAAAGATAGCTATAATGCTGCTCTTTGCGAAACTATGGAGGGCAATACAGTGGTGGAGGTTTGCTTCAAGGGAAAAAATATATGTTTTCCATAACTATGAATGCTCCACAAGAAGTTTTTTGAGGGTAAAAGCATCGATGAACTCTTTTTTGGGCTTCATAAAGCATTCAATTTTTTAGGAATGGAACCGTTAAAAACATTTGGAAGTATGTGGATTTTAATGAATTGCGTAATGTAGTTCTTGACACCTTATTTGGCATATTTAAAGTGTATTAATGTGGCATCTTGACAATTATGTACTAATTAGTATATAATTGTCAAATGCAAACAGAGAAACAACAAAGAGGTCGTCCAAGAGAGTTTGATGAGCAAGAGGTTATGCTTGCAGCAATGAACTATTTTTGGGAGCATGGATATGACAATAAGTGCCTAGCCAAAATTAATGTCATATTTTGAACCGAAGAAATTAAGCATATTTTGTATGTGCTTGTAAAAGTCATCAAACGAATCTAAAACATTTAAATCCATCCAAGTATATTTCATTTC
>JALWON010000428.1 GCA_027083475.1 Sulfurimonas sp. | reverse complement strand
CTTTTGATTTTTATCATCAAGTAATTTTTGCGTTCCTTGCAATGTTTTAGTTAAATCAACAGAGAGTCCCCCTAAAGATTGTTCCATGTTTGCAAAAAAGGAGGGAGTTGTTTTGATAGTTGGGCACGTCTCACCCGCTTTTTTTCGCAAAGGAGGTGAAGAGTTTTTCCCTAATGTGAGATTGATATAGGTTAATCCTGTAATTCCCTGTGCTGTCAAACGAGCCACTGTCGCTTCTTTAATAGGTGTTGATTCTAAGATGGTGACTTGTACTTCTACTTGTTCTGTGTTCGCCGGGTTAATGCGCAGGTGCGTTACTTTTCCCACTTTGATCCCTCTGTATTTCACAGGGGCATCAATATTTAACCCCAAAACAGACTCATTAAAATAGATATTGTACTCCTGCGTTTTTGTTTCATCTGATGGACGAAGCATCCAGTAAGATAAACTCAAAATTGCGACAATTCCAAGAACAACAAAACTTCCAACCAAGGTATAATTTACACGATTATTCATACTCTCTCTTTAAAAAATGTTTGCACAAAGTGACTCTCACTCCTTGCGAGATTTTGCAAAGTATCTTCATATACGATTTTTTTATTGTCTATTATAGCCATTTTATCTAAAGTATCATAGATTGATTGTAAATCATGCGAAACCATAACAATACTCAAACCAAGTGTATCACGAAGCTTTAAAATCAAACGATCAAACTCTCTTGCTGAAATAGGATCAAGTCCACTTGTCGGTTCATCTAAAAAAAGGAGTTCTGGATCCATAGCAATAGCACGGGCTAAACCTGCTTTTTTCTTCATTCCCCCACTGATCTGTGAGGGGTATAAATGGGCATCTGTTTGTTTAAGCCCCACTAAGTGTATCTTTAAAGCGACAATTTCGTTAATCATTTTTTGATTTAACTCTGTATATTCCCTGAGTGGTAAAGCGATATTTTCTTTGAGTGTTAAAGAGGAAAAAAGTGCCCCTGATTGGAACAAAACACCCCACTTTTGTCTTAAAATTTGTGCTTGTGCATGATTTATATGCTCTAAATCATACCCTAAAATCTTGATAGACCCTGCAGCATACTCTTGGAGTAAAACCATCTCACGCAACAGTGTTGTTTTTCCACAGCCACTTGGCCCCAAAAGACCATAAATCTCACCCTTTGCTATACTCAGATTTAAGCCATCGTGTACCGTTCGTGAACCAAATACCGTTTTTAAACCACTCACTTCTATAATTTTCATCACATTCCCAAATTTGTAAAAGCTATTGAGAAAATGGCATCACATACGATGACGGCAAAAATAGACATCACCACACTTTTTGTTGTGTTAAAACCGATGCTTTGTGTATTGTCTTTGACTTGCAATCCTCGAAAAATCCCAATTGCAGCAATTAAAAATGCAAAGAAAGGTCCTTTAAAAATCCCAATATAAAAATGCTTCACAGCAACTACTTCATTCAATCGTTCTAAAAAAAGATGCCCTGAAATGCCCAAATCTATAAACGAGACAAGCATACCGCCAAAAATACCCATTACATCTGCAACAAAAATTAAAATAGGCAAAGCAACCATCAGAGCAATAATCCGAGGTATCACTAAAAAAGCATAGGGATCAAAACCCATCGTCTGCATTGCATCTAACTCTTGTGTGATTTTCATCGCTCCTATTTGGGCAGTAAACGCAGAGCCACTCCGACCAGCAATGACAATAGCAGTAATCAACGGTGCCAACTCTCTTAAAATAGAGATTCCCAACATATCAACAATAAAGATATTGGCTCCATAGAGTTTAAGCTGGTAGGCTGATTGGTACGCAACAACCACTCCAATCAAAAAACTCGTAAGTGCAATTATCCACAATGCTTTAATGGCACTTTCATTAATTTCAAAGGCTATCTCTTTGTATCGTATATGCTTAAAGTGTGTCAAATAATCAAGACTTGCAAAAAATATTCTCCCAAAAAATGCTAAAAAGAGTCTTCCATCAAGCACAAACTCTTCAACTCTTTTCCCAATAGCAAAAAGAAAACTTTTTCTTCGCTCATATTGTCTCGGTGGCACATGATTTACTTGATTTTGAACAAAAAGAAGATTCTCTTGTATCTTTGGACTCTCACTCAAGAGTGTGAAGTCATCTGCTTGCTTTTGAAGATTGTGTATAAAAAGAGCAGCTGCTGTATCAAAACTTGTAACATTTTTCAAATCAAGCAGTAATGATTTTTGCTCTAAATGTAAAGTATCCACTTGTGCTGAATATGCAGCAATATTATGCAGAGTAAATGCTCCAAAAAAGTATAATGCTATCTTTTCTGGAGTCTGTTTTACGATAAGCTGAGAAGTTTGCATCGAGAAAAAATTAAAAATCTCTCTCTAGTAATTTATTCACTTTTAAGATTGTGATAATTTTATCGGCTTGTTGTCCGACACCGTCTATCATACTGTCATCCCCATTCATCGTATCAGGTGCTGCACCTATATTTTCTTTTTTAATACGAATTGCCATTGTTAATCTATCGATTACAAAACCAGCCACATCATCCCCATGGCGCATCACAATAAAACGTG
>JALWON010000427.1 GCA_027083475.1 Sulfurimonas sp. | reverse complement strand
TACTGTAACAGTATCAATAAATGAGTATGCTAAGTTACCAAACTCATCATGTGCACGCCACATCATCCCTTGTGTAATCCCTGCAATCCACATAGAAGTAAAGTAAAGAACAATACCTAAAGTTTGAATCCAGAATTGTGTACTCATCAATGATTTTGAGTAAATCTCACGTTTAAACACACGTGGAGCCATGTGATAGAGTGCTGCAATTACCATAAATGCAACCCAACCAAGTGCACCATCATGAACATGACCAATAATCCAGTCTGTAAAGTGTGCGATAGCATTAACTGATTTAATCGCTTGAATAGGACCTTCTAATGTTGAGAACATATAAAAAGTAGAACCAAGAATCATAAACTTAATCAATGGAGACGAAGCAACTTGTTGCCACTCACCTTTCATTGTTAAAAGCATATTAATCGCAGAACCCCATGAAGGTAAAATCAAAATAATTGAGAAAATTGAACCTAAAGTTTGTACCCAATCAGGAACTGTTGAGTAAAGAATATGGTGTCCACCAGCCCATAAGTAAACAAACATTAATCCCCAGAAAGCTAAAAGAGAAAGCTTATACGAGTAAACCGCTTGTCCAGACTCTTTTGGTAAGAAGTAGTAAATCATAGCAATAATAGGTGTTGTTAAAACAAATGCAACTGCGTTATGTCCAAACCACCACTGCACCATAGCATCATTAGAACCTGCATACATAGAAACAGAGTGATACCATTTACCAATACCACCAGAGTAAAAGTAAGTTGGAATTTCCATATTGTTAAAGAGGTGTAGCATTGCAACCGCTAAGAAAGTTGCGATAAAGTACCAAATAGAGATATAAATAGTCTTCTCACGACGAATACCAATCAAACCAGCGATACTAATACCCCAAAGTAACCAAACAATCGTAATACCGATATCCATAGGCCACTCAAGTTCTGCATACTCTTTAGAGTCTGTGATACCTAATAAAAGAGATATAACAATAATAGCTGCAGCTACTACATACACATAAAAGTGTGCTTTCCCTATAAACATCAAGAACTTAGACTCTGCCATAGAAACTTTAAGAACACGTTGCCCTATATAGTACCATGAAGCCCAAACCCCACTGAGTGTAAAACCATAAATAATACTATTTGTATGTAATGGACGTAAACGACTGAAGTTTGTATACTCTGCTAGCCCACTCCCCAAAATAGTATTTATAGATGGAAAAGCCATTTCCCAGGCTAAAAATACACCAACAAGCATACCCGTAATACCAAGGAAGATTGTTGCCCACATAAACAGTTTTGTAACTGAATAATCATATTCTAATGGACGGTCTTTAAAACGATTTTCCATATAGACTCCTCAAATAAGATTCATAAAAACTTAGTAATATATAAATTTTAACTTAAACTAAATTTTTAACTTATAAATTGTATCTATAGTTTTATTTACTAAACCTTAAACCAACAAAATAAGTGCAATTAATTTTTATTATTACCTCTTTCTATAGCATTTAGTAACTCTTTATTCTCTTCCTGCATCTTCGAAAAAGCTTCTAAAAGCTGTGCATGCAGCGATTCTTCTGACTGTTTAACATCTTTTATTTCGGCATAATATTTGTAAAAATCACTATAAGGCGTAACACCTTTTGAAATAACTAATTTAAAATCTATTCCAGGAAAATAGTACTCCCAAGAGGGTGTAACTGCCCTCACAACATCATTTTTTACTTTCCAAGTGATAAAAAAGACGATTATCATAATGAGTGACATAGAAACAATGTAGGCTACAATAGCAGTTGCTATACCTAATATATGAAACATATAAGGGTTAAACAAAAGTCCATACGATATAAGTGGAAGAGAAAAGAAAAAAAGTGTCACAATAGGACTCCCTAAACCACCTATAGGTGCTTTGTTGAAGACACTGCGTCTTTTTCCATTGGTTTTTGTAAATGTTGCTAAAATTGTGCGAAGATTGTACTCGGGCATAAAAATTCCTTTAAAATAGAGTATATTTTAAAGGAATTATAGCACTATTCTTATGAAAGTGGTTTAAATTTGTAGTATTCGTCTATAGCAACTAAAATAATAGTCGCTAAAAATGCTAAATTAATTTGATAAAAAATCTTTCTTGCATGTTTGAGTTCGAATTTTTTTGACATAAGTTGTAAAGCACTTAAAAATCCTAAAATTCCTGTGAGAATTAATAACCAGTAAATAATATTACTCTCTACACCAAACATACTCACCATATAAATACCCGTTTGAATGGTTAAAACCAACCAAACAAATGTTACTTTTTGCAAAGAAACTCTTCCAAACAACTTCATAGCAGTTGGATAGCCTCCATCTTTGTAATCAGCATAAAAAAGCATTACAAGTAACCAAAAATGAGGAACTTGCCACACAAAATAAAAGAGTCCTAAAGCAAAAAACTGTGGTTCTTGCAGACTATGTCCTGCTGTTATCCAACCAATTGCAGGTGGGATAACCCCTAAAATAGCTCCTGGAACAACAGCTAAAGCACTTCTTTTCTTTAAAGGGGTATAAACTGCATTGTACCAAATAAAAGAAAAAAGAAAGAGATTCACACCAATCATACCAATGAGGTTATATATAAGTGCAATGGAGAGTAAAATAAGCATACCGGCAATAATAATGCCTGTAGTAGGTGAGTATTTTCCAGAAGCAATTGGACGGTGTTTTGTCCGATCCATTTTAGCATCTTCTCTATATTCTTGTACTTGATTTAAAGTAGAAACACCCATAGCGACAAGTAAAACCGCGAGTGTTGCAAGGAGCATATCCAAACCCATTTCGCCCTTTGCCATCACATAGGCAAAGAGAGCCGAGAGGCTCACGGCGAAAGAGAGGACGAATTTCGTCAGAACTATAAAGTCTTTAATCATTTTATTTGTTTAAATACTCTGCTATAGCTGAAACTTCTTTCTCTGTAACATATGGGAATTGTGGCATAGTACCCATCATGCCTTTTTTACCATGTTTCAAGACATTACGTAAAAGATCTACATCATAAGTTACAAGACTTGGAGCTGTACCATACTGCCCTTTACCATCTTCACCATGACATCCAGCACATGTTGCAAATGAAGCAGGTTTTGTACCTGTCATACCATTCGCTACATACTCTGCAATTTTCTCAGCATCTGCACCTGTTGCAAGACCAGAAGGCATTGCACCCATAGCATAACCAAGTTTGTTTTGACCATTTTTAATAACATCTAATACTTGTTCTTTTGTTAATCTTCTTGTTTTTAAAGAAGGTCCAAAAAGTACTTTATCTGTATCTATAGAGTGACAGCTTTTACATCCATGGCGTTGTAACACAGCATCGCCTGAGTTTGCATAGTTTCCTTTTGGTGTATCAGCATTACTGTTAAACCAAGCCTCATATTTATCTTTTGGCATAACAACAAGTCTAGAGAACATATATGAGTGATCAGTACCACAGTACTCAGCACACTCAATGTCATATTCACCAACTTTTGTAGCATTAAACCACTGCTTTGTTATACGTCCTGGAACAACATCCTCTTTCATACGGAAAGCTGGAATATAAAATGAATGGATAACATCACCAAGTGGTGCTGTCATATCTAAGATGATATTTGTACCCACTGGTACATAGAGTGCCGATTTACCCATTGTCCCATTTTTAACAACATTTCCATGCCCATCCATTGTAGGCTTTGTATAAGCTCCACCAACTTTATGCACAAATCCATTTGCATTTGCAGGGTATTCATAGCGCCATTTCCATTTACTACCTTCAACATTAATTGTGATAGCATTTTTTGCATCTGGCATTGTTCTTAAAGCTCTCATTGATGTATATCCGTAATAAAAAAGAACAAACATCATAATCGTTGGAATCAATGTCCATGTAATCTCTAAACCTGTATGGTGCACTACATTTTCAATATCTTCTTTCTTGACATTACTTGCACGGTATTTCCATGCAAAATACAGCATTGGTCCTATAACAGAAAAAGCTAATATTATTGAAAATATTAGATTTATATATAGTGCTTGATCAACATCAGCTGCAAAAGTCGCAGCCTGTGATTTAAAACCTTCTAACATTTTTACCCCTTACTCTTCATGATGCTGTGTATGTTCACCAGCACTCACATGTTGTTCTGATATATAACTAATATCTTTAAATTGGAAATGATGTACATCTGTCATAACTACAGCAAAAAAGAATATAACAAGAGCCAGTGCAAAACCAACAGTCCAACCAATTAATGTCTCACCCTTTAAGTGCATATAATACATTACAATCAACCAAGCTTTTACAGCCCCAATCATTAACTGGATTCCAAATGTCGCATTTTCTAAAAACATATATGGTTGTATCAGTGTTACAGCAGTCAGTAGTAAAAGACCACCTAAAATTTTATAATAACCAGATTTTTGTGCTTTATATGTATTAATGTCCATGACCAGCTCCTATCATATAAAAATACGGGAATACAAATACCCAGATAAGGTGTACTAAATCCCAATAAAGTGCAATGTTAAAATGTAAGATATGGTGCTCAGGAGTCACTTTCCCTGCATTAATACGTTTTAGTAACCATAACATCAATCCGATACCTAAAATAATATGAAAACCATGTAAACCTGTCATAGTAAAATACATACCAAAAAATAAAATTTCACCCAAAGGTCTAGAATCAGGATTTCCTGCTTGAAGTGCAGGTAAACCTAAGAAGACACCATCATGATAATCTTCTGTCCACTCAACACCTTTAATAGCCAAGAAAACTAAAGCAAGAATCATCGTTGCATAAATCATTAATTTCGCACCTTTGACATCACCTGCTCTCATTTTAAGCAAACCAAGCCCCATAGTGAGTGCTGAAATCAAAAGTACAACCGTATTTGTTCCACCTAAAAGGACACTAAACTCTGATGAAGCTTCAATAAAATCATCATGGTGTAGTGAAAAATAATAAGTCAATGTAAGAAACATTGCTCCAAACATCATAACTTCAGTGAGCATGAAAAGCCAGAAACCTAGCTTTCCACCGTAAAAGTCACCTTGCCAACCTTGTACTTCATACTGTTTTCCATCGCGAGCAGTCGCAATTTCTGGGACATATTCGTGCCCGTGTTCTTCATGAGACATTAGTCAATCCTTTGCATTGTTTCGTAGTTAAATTTCACAACAGGGTCACCATGGTGGTACTCATATGGTCTAAAGTCAACATAAGGAACTTTAGAATGGTTCTCTAATGGTGGTGGTGCTGATGGTAAGTGCCACTCCAATGTTGTAGCATTCCAGTGGTTTGGTCCAACTTTTTCTCCTTTTTTAATAGCAGAGATTAAAACTGTAAACATATAAATCAGTCCAGTAATAAATACTAATGCTCCAAAGAAAGAGATTTGATGATAAATTTGAAACTCTGGGAGGTAATCAAAATAACGTCTCGGCATACCTAAGTACCCCGCAATAAACATTGGGAACCATAACATATTGAAACCTATAAAGTTAAACCAAAAGGCACGTTTTGCATGCTTTTCATTATACATACGACCAAACATTAATGGGAACCAATAATGCAACCCTGCAAAGAGTAAGAAAACAACTCCACCAAGCATTGCATAGTGAAAGTGAGCTACTGTATAGTATGTATCTTGCAAGTGAATATCAGCACCAATCATTGCGATTGTCACACCTGTTAAACCACCAATAACAAAAGTAACCATAGTTCCAAGTGCCCAAAGCATTGGTGTTGTCATATGGATTTGCCCTTTGTACATTGTAGCAACCCAGTCATAGAATTTAATCCCTGTTGGAATTGCAACAAAGAAAGTTAAAAATGAGAAAATAGTTTTTGCTAAATCAGACATACCTGAAGTAAAGAGGTGATGCCCCCAAACTAAATAACCAATACCCGCAATTGATGCAGATGAAAGAGCAATAGTTCTATAACCAAATACTTCTCTTCTTGAGAATGTAGGAATAATCTCAGACATAATACCAAATGCTGGTAAAATCATAAGATAAACTGCTGGGTGAGAGTAAATCCAGAACAGGTGTTCAAAAAGTACCGGGTCTCCACCTTTAGATGGATCAAAAATACCAATACCGAAAACTTTCTCTAAAATAGCAAGTACGAGTGTAATACCAACAACTGGAGTTGCAAGTAGTTGAATCCATGCTGTAGCATAGATACCCCATACAAATAGTGGCATCTTAAAGAAGTCCATACCAGGAGCACGTAAACGGTGAATAGTAACTAAGAAGTTCAAACCAGTAAGAATTGATGCCATTCCAAGAACAAATGCTGCAACAAGTGTAGTAATTACATTTGTATTTGTATTTAAACTATATGGAGCGTAAAAAGTCCAACCTGTGTCTGCAAAACCTTCTCCTGTCCATAATGATGAAAGAGCGATTAAAGCACCAAAAATATATAACCAAAATGTAAACCAGTTCAATCTTGGAAAAGATACATCTTTTGCTCCAATCATTAGTGGCATTACAATGTTACCAAAAACTGCTGGTACACCTGGAATAATGAATAGGAAAATCATAATAACACCATGCAATGTAAATGCCTGGTTAAATGTATCTCCATCTAATATCTGTGCACCTGGTGCAAATAGTTCTATTCTCATTGTAAGTGCTACGAACACTGCAACGAAAAAGAATGTAAAAATTACGGCTGCATACATAAGACCAATACGTTTATGGTCTATTGTAAGCATCCATTGCCAAAAAACACTCTTTGGGTGCCCTATGGCACAGTGTGTTTCACCTGCTTCTAAATACGATTTACTCATCGTTTTCTCCTTTTTTTTGATGGTTTCTCTCTTTTCTACCCGAACGAATAAGCCAGATAAAGAAGAGTAGTACTATGCTTGTCATTACAATGCCGCCAACTTTTTCCCAAACAAAAATATATTTTTTGCCTTTGGGATCATATGCAAAGCAGAAGAGTAATGTTTTTGCGATTGTTGGTCCTACTTTGCCGTCTGCTGCCTCAAGAACAGACATCTTTACATCAAATGGAAGCTGGTTGATACCGTTAAGATATCTCGTTATCTTTCCATCTGGTGAAAGTGCAATCAGTGCCGCTCCATGAATATACTCAGTATTTCCATTCGAGAGCACATCTTTTTTAAAGTGAAAACCAACACTATCAGCCAAGATTTTAGAACTATTATTTTCACCTACGACAAAACGCCATCCATCTTCACTGAAGGATCTTGTCATCGATGCAAGAATATTCTTCTTCTTCGCTGCAGCAAGTGCTGCTGTCTCATTCTCCGCAAAACTTACAGTAATCACTTTGTAGTCAACGCCTTCAACAAGATCCAATCCACTTAACACTGTAGCCATATCATTGAGTTGCGGGGTACATATACCTGAACAACGAAAATAGTTGAGTGTGAGAAGAGTTGGCTTGCCATCCATTAACTCTTTGAGGGTTACTTCATTTGCATTCTCATCTATAAATGTCAAATCAAGTGGTACCTTATCTCCTAATTTTTCATCGATGCCAAGTTCTGTAGCATGAAGAAAACTTAGAAACAAAGCGAACACTAGTATATATTTCACCATCGAGTCTCCTAAATATCTTAATTTTCTTCAACTTTACATTAAAGAAAATAAGGTGAAGTATACTTAACCTTAGTTTAAAGTTACTTGAATTAAATATTATTTTTTTTTATACTCTGTATAATATTTTTATATAGTATTATTTATAGACATTTAACTACTCTTCCCTATTTGTCGGAGTATTATTAGTTTTTCTTTTACTTGTCTTTATGAGATATATAAAAAATCCAAATATTACACTCAGCATGAAGACTGCCCATGCTTTTTCGATTTTACCCACTAAAATGTCCCCGTCAGGTGTTTTTGTAAAACAGTATGGAGAATCTTTTGCAATAGTTGGGCTTACCTCTTCTCGCTTCGCCTCTTCAATTGCCATCTTCACATCTGCTGGAAGTTGCTCAATTCCATTGAGGTATCTTACAATTTTTCCCGTTGGTGAGAGCACGACTAAAGTCGCTCCATGTATATATCCAACATCGCCATTTTTACTCACAACTTTTTTATACTCAAAGCCAACTGCCTCTGCCAACTTTCCAGAGCTGTTGTTTTCACCGATAACAAAGTGCCATGCATCAGAGACAAAACTTCTTGTCATCGACTTGAGCAAGTTCTTTTTCTTTGCTTGTGCCAACTCTACACTCTCATCTTCTGCAAAATCAACCGTCACGACTTTATAGTCTGTATTTTCTGCAATATGCAATCTACTCAGCATGGCTGCCATATCGTTTAACTGAGGAGTACAAATACCTGCACATCTAAAGTAATTCAATGTTAAAAGTGTTGGCTTGCCATCCATCAACTCTTTAAGAGTAACACTTTTTGAGTCTTCATTTAAAAATGTCAAATCAAGCGGAACCGTCGTCCCTAATTTCTCTTCGACTCCTAACTCCTCCGCGTACACTATATGCATACATAAAAGAAGTATTACCATAAATTTTTTCATTCTAAAACCTTTCTATTTAATTTTTATTACTACTCAGCACTCTCAAGAAGTCTTTTGGGTTGCACTAAAAAGAGTGCTATCAGTGCGATGCACGAGAAGAGTAAAAAGAAGAGAACATCTCCAGAAAACTTAAAAGCGATAATACCAAAAACAGTATTTCCCTGTATCACCAAAAAGAGTAAGAGTTTTGTATGTTTTCTTAATTTTGCAACAAACTCCAATGTCGCAGGATGTTTTCTCAAAAAGAGTATATGTCTATGCATAAGTATATAGTAAACAACAAAAAGTTCAACGACCTTATAAAGTATTAGAGCATAAACAAAATCGAGATTATACTTTCCGCCAAAATATTGTGGGGGAGTGATTGTAAAAAAGTAATTAAAGACAATCGCTACCAATGCAAAAAGAAAAAGAAGCTTCATAATGAAACGCTTACGCTTTTCTAAATGGGGAATGAGTATTTTCATAGTTACATCGTATGTCTAAGTACAACACCAAGATAGATTGCTATAGTTCCTAAAATAATATTGATAGGGAGCAAATAGGTATTTATCAACCACATACAATCATTTGCTTTTTGTGTTTTACAGAGCTTACACTCCGCTTTTGTAATAATCCAGATGGTAAAGAGCATATTCATAGCCATCACCAAAAAGAGAATCCCTTTTGTGTTGATATACTTATATATCTCAAATCCACTACTATCTATAACAAATCCATCTGCATCTATAGCACTGTCTCTATAACCAAGTGCCATAAAAAGAGCTGTCAAAAAAAGTAAAACTACAAAAGGAGCCAAAAAAGTAAACAGTTTTTTAAAAAGCGCTGCTCGACCCGCAAACCTTCGCTCTATCTCCACACCACTTTTTGCTTTTCTACTCAGAACCAACAGTGCAACAAGACCACCTACCCATACTACTGCACTCAACACATGTAAAAAAACAATAAGAAGTGTATAGTCTGTCATAGCCTCATAGATAAACTCTCTCATGCTAGGCTCTTGCCTCCTGCATCATCGTTAAAAACTCTTTGAAAATATAGCGACTCTCTTTTGGACCAGGACTTGACTCTGGATGGTGCTGTACGGAGAAGATAGGGGAGTTTTTATATTTGAGCCCCTCTATCGTATCATCAAAGAGGTTTGTGTGTGTTACTTCAGCTATCTCTATAATACTCTCAGGGACATTGTAGTTATGATTTTGTGCTGTAATCTCTACGAGTCCTGTCTCTCTATTTTTTACAGGATGATTCCCACCATGGTGTCCGAACTTCAACTTAGATGTCTCATGCCCATGTGCAATCGAGAGGAGTTGATGCCCTAGACAGATTGCAAACATAGGCACTTTTGCATCTATAAGCTTTTTGATCTGCGCCTGCTCTTTTTTCAGTACAAGCGGGTCACCCGGTCCATTTGATAAAAAGACACCATCTATCTCTTTGTTCTTATATTGCGCAATCAGCTCTTCTGCTTGAAAATCATTTGGTATAACACTCACGGCTATGCCAGCACTCACAATCTCATTTAAGATGTTTCTCTTCACACCAAAGTCAACTACCGCTATGTTTGCCTCAGCTTTTGGTGCTACCTCATAGGAAAAACCGATTTTTTCACTGTAGGTACTTGAAGTGTGCTCATACACTTTTTTCGTGCTGACCTGCTCTATGTAGTTTACATCTTCAATGCGTGGAGAGT
>JALWON010000426.1 GCA_027083475.1 Sulfurimonas sp. | reverse complement strand
GCAAAAAATATGCAAGAACTCTCCAACATCTCTGCGAGTGTTGAAGATGCTTTAAACACTACTGTAGAGACTATGCAAAAAACAAATATGCTTGCACAAATTAGTGCTCAAAATGCAGAGGAGATAGATACTCACACCAATGAGATGTTACAAAAAATTGCCCATATTAATCAGATGTCTCAAGAGAATACAAAAAATATTGACAAACTCTCACATATGGCTGATGCACTCTATAGTTCATCAGATGCTTTACATAAGCAACTCTCTTTATTTAAAACCTAAGAAGCAAATCCACTTGCAAAATTATCTTTTGCAACCACTATCTGTTTTTGTTTCTCTTTGCGTTTTGTATCTTTTTCGACAAAAATCTTTCTTCGAGTTTGGGGATCCATTTCAGTGTAGTACATCACAGCAGAGTAAGTTCCTGGAGTGGGGGTAAAAACCTGTGCTTGTTCTGGATTCATCTGGAGTTCATCGCGTGTAAACCTTTTAAGTTCGTGCATATCTTTCTCTTCACATCCAGGATGCGCGGCAATAAGATAGTAGGTTAAAAACTGCTTTTTCCCCTCTTCTGCGTTTAATTTATCGTACAATTTTTTAAAGTCTATAAGTGTTTGTTTGCCTGGTTTTCCCATGAGTTGCAGGACATGTTGTTCAGTATGTTCAGGTGCCACTTTCATCTGTCCTGAAATATGGTGTTTTACCATCTCTTTTAAGTAGCTGTATCCATGCTTTTTATCGGCTGTTATCAGGTCATAACGCACCCCTGAAGCGACAAAAGCTTTTCGTACTCCTTCGACTTCACGAACTTGTCGCAGTAAGTTGATGTTACGACTGTGATCCACTTTCATCGAATTACACAAATGATTTGCATCCACACAGCGCTGATGATCACAGGTGCCAAGTTTGAGTTTTTTCTTACACTCATACCCGTACATATTGGCTGTTGGTCCGCCGACATCAGAGATAATGCCCTTGTAATCTTTGTATTTGTTGAAATCTTTGGCTTCTTTTAAGATGTTTTCTTCAGAACGCGTACGAATAGTACGTCCTTGATGCACTCCAATAGCACAAAAATTACACTCCCCCCAACATCCATGATGTGTCATAATAGAAAATTTAATTGTCTCTAAACACTTCACAGGTCCCTCTTTAGCATAGTAAGGATGCAGTTCACGAGTAAAAGGTAAGTTTGAGTTTGCATCCATTTCATCTTCATTTAAATGATCACACGGAGGGTTTTGAATGAGATAACGAGTATCTACTTGTTGGCAGAGCCCTTTTGCCGCTATGGGGTCATTGTTATCATAAAAAAGATCAAAGAGGTCAATATACTTTTCTTTCTCATCTACACACTCTTGATGGGATGGGAGTTGATGGTACTCATGAACAGGCTCTTTAGAGATATAACAAATCCCTCGAATATCTTTAAAATCCTCTTTTTTATCAATCGCTTTTGTCAGCTCTTCAAGGGCAATTTCTCCCATGCCATAAATGAGCAAATCTGCTTTAGAATCAAATAAAATAGGTTTTTTCAGTTTATTTGACCAATAATCATAGTGTGTCACCCGTCTGAGTGAAGCTTCTATGCCACCGAGTACAATCGGTACGGTATTTTTAAAATATCTTCTAATAAGATTTGTATAAACTAACACAGCTCTATCAGGACGTTTTGTATTTTTGCCTCCAGGTGTATAATCATCAGAATTACGAAACTTTTTTGTCGCAGTATAGTTACTTACCATACTATCAACACTTCCACCACTTACACCCCAGTAGAGTCGTGGTTCACCCAAACGCGAAATATCATCACTAGAATTAACATCAGGTTGCCCTATCATGCCTACTCTGTAGCCCATGCGTTCGAGCATACGTCCAACCATAGCCACCCCAATAAAAGGCGAATCTATATAAGCATCCCCACTCACTAAAATCACATCACAATAATCCCACCCTCTTTTATCCATCTCTGCTCGAGTTGTTGGAAGAAAATCTGCTTCGGTAAAATTAACTGTCTCTTTTTGTGGTGATTTTTTTTTATTTTTATTGCGTCTGCTCAAATTATACCTTTATGAACTACTGCCTAATGAAGTAGTGTATGTTTGTCTGTTGGCAATACTATGAAGCAGTGCTTTATTGGCTCTCTCTACAAGAGAATCGCGTGTGTCATCTTTTTTTATCTGTGTCACTCCATAGGTGATACGTGTATTGTAGTCTATAAGAAATTTTTCTTTTAAGAGTTTTGCATTGAGTTTTTTCACTAACAATTCTGCATCTTCAAGTCTTGTTTTTGGTAAAAATATAACAAAATCACTCCCAGTCCAGCGTGCGATAATATCACTTTTACGTAAGGTGTGTGCCACCGCCTGTGCGACATCTCGTAAGAGTTTATCACCTTTGGTAAATCCATATAAAAGATTAATTTTTTGGATATTTCCTATTTGAAAATAGATAATAGAAAAAATTCTTTGATAGCGGGCATGCTCTTTAATCGCTTGAAGTAAAATTGTTTGCAGGTGCATTCTATTAGAGACCTTTGTCAAAGGATCTGTTGCTACAATGATTGCAAGTCTTTCATTCTGGATTAAACACTTTTTTAATGTAATATAGCGTAAAAGATGACTTCGCATACGCATAAAAACTTCATCTAAATCAAATGGACTGTGTAAACACTCTGTCACACCTGTTTCATAGGCTATTTTTGTTCCCTTTTTATCATCTTGTTTATTCAGATATAAAAAAGGCATAAATTGCAGACTTGTTGAAGAACGAATTTGTTTACAAATATTGAGTATATCTATATTTTTAGATTGTGAATTTGCTATCACAAGATGGATTGTTTTTTGGGCTTGATAAAGGTTAAACTCTTCTTCAGATTTTATGATTTCTAAATCAATATCATCGAGTTTTTCAAAGTACTCTATTAAACTTTTTAAACTATTTGTAACATCGTTTAATAAAACTACATGATATACCATTGCGTTTCCCTAAATTTAAAATAATGTAGTATGATTATAGCTACTTTATGATTAAATTCATATATTTTAAATACGAGACAGTTATGATATATCCTTATGAAAACATCAAAAATTTCACCCTCCCTGCCCTTTTAGATAGAGCAGTCACACTCTATAGTCAAAACGATGTCTTGACAAAAGTTGCACAGCCTCCTATGAGCTATGAAGATTTCAATCATAATGTACACACTATGATGAGCCTTTTAAAAGAGAATGGCATTAAAAAAGGAGACAAAGTTGTACTCCTCAGTGAAAATATGCCTAATTGGGGTGTTGCCTATTTTGCCGTAACCTATTTTGGTGCTGTGATTGTGCCAGTGCTTCCTGATTTTCATATTGCAGATGTGCATCATATCATCAGGCACTCTGAAGCAAAAGCTGTTTTTGTCTCGAACAAACATTTAAGCACTATTGAAGAATTGACAGACTCCAAACTCAATTTTGTGATTAATCTTGATACACTCTCCCTTATCGACTCCCTATCTAGCAATAATTACACAGCAAAGATTGTACAAAAAATTAGTGATATAAATGCAAGTAGTGTGAAAGAAGATGATTTGGCAGCGCTTATTTATACTTCAGGTACAACAGGACACTCCAAAGGTGTAATGCTTTCTCATAAAAACCTTGTCACCAATGCAATGTGTGCTTTTGAAAAGATACACATTACGCAAGAGGATGTCTTTTTATCTATCTTGCCACTTGCCCATACTTTAGAGTGTACGGTTGGTTTACTCATTCCTATTTTACATGGTTCAAGTGTCCATTATATAGACAAAGCCCCTACACCAAGTGTACTTTTAAAAGCCTTTACACAAGTTCGTCCTACAATGATGATTTCTGTTCCACTCATTATAGAGAAGATTTATAAGAATAAAATTCTTCCAAAATTCAGTGCTTCTTTTATTATGCGATTTTTATACTCATTCGCTTTTTTTAGAAAAATTTTCAACAAAATTGCAGGGAAAAAACTTTTAGAAACCTTTGGTGGGAGACTGCGTTTTTTTGGAATTGGGGGTGCGGGAATTTCTCCTTATGTCGAGCAGTTTTTAAAAGAGGCACATTTTCCCTACATCATTGGATATGGTCTCACAGAGACAGCTCCATTGCTTGCTGGTTCTGTTTTGGGTGATACTATTAAACTTACATCCACAGGAACAGCGATGGCTGGAGTCGAGTTGAAAATAGCAGAAGATGGAGAAATTTTAGCAAAATCACCAAGTCTCATGATCGGCTACTATAAAGATGAAGCACAAACGCAAGAGGTTATCAAAGATGGTTGGTTTCATACTGGAGATTTAGGCTATATTGATAAAGATGGATTTTTGTTTATCAATGGAAGAAGTAAAAATGTCCTTATTGGAAGTGGTGGAGAAAATATTTTTCCAGAACAAATAGAAGCCACCATCAACCAACATGAAGCTGTGCTAGACTCACTTGTTTTACAAAGAGAAGATGATAAACTTATCGCAAAAGTGCATCTTGATTATGAACTTATCGATAAAATGTTTCAAGCAGATAAAAAGAGTGCTGCTGAAGTAAAAAAAGAGGTTGAAGCCCTTTTAGAGAGCATGCGTCTCGAAGTCAATGCAAAAGTTGCTGCTTACTCAAGAATGGTAAAATTTGTAGAGCAGATAGAACCTTTTGTAAAAACACCGACTAAAAAAATCAAACGTTATTTATACACAACGTAAAAACGGAGAACAAACAATGGCAAACCGATTAGAAAAAGAAGACAGCCCTTATTTACAACAACATAAAGACAATCCAGTCGATTGGTGGCCTTGGTGCGATGAGGCATTTGAAAAAGCACAAGCAGAGAATAAAGCTATTTTTATTAGTATCGGATATAGCTCCTGTCATTGGTGTCATGTGATGGAAGAGACCGTCTTTGAAGATGCAGAGTGTGCAGCAATCCTTAACAAAGATTTTATTTGTATTAAAGTAGATCGTGAAGAACGCCCCGATATTGATAAACACTACCAAGAGGTACATATGCTCCTCAATCGTCGTGCAGGTGGCTGGCCGACTTCTATTTTTGCGACACCACAGAACAAACCATTTTTTGCAGGTACATATATTCCTCCTGTTGCAAGCGAAATAAATCCAAACGCAATGGGTTTTAAAGAACTCACAACGCTTATTGCTACTAAAATTGCACAAGCAGATAAACAACTTTTTGAGAATGCCGATGAGATAGAGAGTTTCATAAAAAAAGTCGAACATCCTAAAGAAGCAACAGTTTTAAAAGAGGAGTTTTCAAAAAACTTTATGCTTCAAGCAAAAAATAATTATCAAACTGCTAGCGGTGGTTTTTCTCTTGCACCAAAGTTTCCGCATGCATCTACACTCAATACTCTTTTAACAATAGATAAATTATACAGTGATGCAGCAGCAAAAGCGATGTTCACAGATACACTCAATCACATGAAAAAAGGTGGAATGTATGATTTGGTAGATGGAGGTTTTTGTCGCTACTCTACTGATGAGAAATGGTTAGTACCTCATTTTGAAAAAATGTTGTACGATAATGCCCTACTCTGTGATGTTTATACCTCAAGTTATCTCAGTTATGCAGATGAAAAACATCTTCAAATTGCTAAAGAGATTGCTGACTTTTGGTACAACTATATGAGTGAAGATAATCTTTTTTATAGTGCAAGTGATGCCGATAGCCAAGGTGCCGAGGGAACCTACTTTGTCTATACATATGCCGAAGTTTACAAGGTACTTCAAGACAACAACTATCAAAATATTGAAGCAATGTGTGAGACGATGAGTGTTACAAAGAGTGGAAATTTTGAAGGCAAAAACATTATTCACTTTGAAGATGGTGTCATTCCTGAATGGTTTGCAGATGTGAAAATACTTTTACAAAAATTGCGAAATACTCGTGAGTACCCTTTTATAGATAGGAAAATTCAAACTTCTTGGTCTAGCATGATGATTCATGCCCTTTTTAAACTCGGTGCCATCGACAATAATTACAAAGAAAAAGCCATAAAAAGTCTTGATGCCCTTTTAGAGACTATGTTTATTGACGGTGTACTCTACCATACAACATTGATTCATAAAGCACCAAAAGTCGAAGCATTTTTAGAAGATTATGCTTTTATTTCACAAGCACTTTTAAGTGCTTATAAATACACACAAGATGAAATGTATCTTATTCATGCACAAAGATTTGTAAATAAGGCACTTGAACTGTTTTATAGTAAGGGAGTTTGGAATTTTAGTGTTGGAGAGTTTGCAACAAAGGCAGAAATTTCAGATAACACATACACCGCTTCAGTGAGCATTATCATTGATGCACTCTTAACACTCGGCACCCTGCTTGAGGATGAAAAATATACACATTTTGCATTTAAAACATTAGAGTACAACTCCTATGAACTTGGACGTAAACCAATTTATTCTCCATATATGCTTACACAAGTGTTTCGCTATTTAAAAGGAGATAGAGTGATTAAAGCGAGTATGGACAAAATGAGAAACTTTTCTTTTGAGTTAGCAAAAGTTAAATACCCTTTTACACTTTACAAAGCAGTAGAAGATGAAGGCTATCTCATTTGTGGTGATAAAAGTTGCTTTGCAAACACCGCACAAGTCAATGAGATAAATCAACTCATTTTGAACTCTTTTGCTAATTAAACATGGAAAAGAGTATGCATAAAGAAAGAAGAAAAAACAGAGTATCTATATGGGTAAAAAAAGAGGTTTTAGCCTATGAAGAGGAGCTCAAAACCCTCCAAATAGAACTACTAAAAATGCAAAATCACATCAAAGCAACAGGACAAAAAGTGTTAATGATTTTTGAAGGTCGTGATGCTGCTGGCAAAGGCGGAACCATTAAACGCATTACTGAACATCTCAACCCTCGAGGGGCGAGAGTGGTTGCGCTTGATAAACCAAGTGATACAGAAAAATCACAGTGGTATTTTCAAAGGTACACCCAACATCTTCCCTCAGCAGGTGAAATAGTACTTTTTGATAGAAGTTGGTATAACCGTGCGGGAGTAGAACCTGTCATGGACTTTTGTTCACAAGAAGAACATAAAGAATTTTTACATGAAGTGCCAGAGTTTGAAAAAATGCTTGTCAATTCAAACATTAAAATCTTTAAATTTTATTTTTCTGTCTCCAAAGAGGAACAAAAACGCCGTTTTGAAAAACGCAGAACAGACCCACTCAAACAGTATAAACTCTCTCCTGTTGATGAAAAATCCCAAGGACTTTGGGATAAATATACCATCGCCAAATACTCTATGCTTTTGGCCTCGCATACAGACCATGCACCTTGGACAATTATTCGTTCAGATGACAAGAAAAAAGCTCGTATTAACTGTATTAAACATATTTTAAATGAGTGCCATTACCCAAATAAAATTGAAGATACAAAACTTCAAATTGACAAAAAAATACGCATTCTTGCCCATGATGAAATAAAAATAATGGAAACAGAAATGTCTCTCAAGAAAAATAGTTAATCTATTTTCGTTATAATTGCCTTTTAACTACAAAGGTGATTTATGCTCAAAAATATCGGTAAATTTATGTTCATGATTGAACTTGGATTTAAATATATAACTATTTTTAAAAAAACTTTTTTTCATCCATTTATTACACTCAAACCTGCCTATGAACAACTCTCCAAAGACAGACAATCTTATTCTAACAAAGTTTTAGACTTTTTGAATATTGCAGTAGATATAAAAGGTACTCTACCCAAAGAGGACAGAATACTCTATGCAATCAATCATCGTTCCTTACTTGATATTATTGTTATGGAACATGTTTTTTCAAAATATGAAAAAAACGGTACATGGATAGCCAAGCAAGAGCTGTTTGATTCTCCAATATACGGAAAGTTTTTTCAATACAGTGGCTGTATTAGCGTTGATTTGGAAACAAAAAGAGGACTTGTGAGTTTTTTTAAAACCATCAAAAAAACATTTGCAAAAGTGGACAACATGAACCTCTATATTTTCCCTGAAGGAGAACGTTTCGGGGGTGAAGGTATCACAAAATTCCAAGGTGGTGCAGCAAAAATTGCCAAAGCAAACCAACTCAAAATTGTTCCTGTCTTTATCAATGGAAAAATGGAAAAAGTTTTTGAAAATGCTCCTTATACACAAACTACTACTGTGGAAGTACATGTTGGTTCTATTATTTCACATGAGAACTTAGAAGCAGAGTATACTCACTTTGTCAATACAATTAGAGAGAAAAACTCATGATGAAGCTTGGTGTAAACATAGATCATGTCGCTGTACTTCGTGAAGCAAGACAAGTCAATGACCCCGATATTTTAGAAGCACTTTTTGTTGCATGTCAAAGTGGTGCAGATCAAATCACAATTCATCTGCGTGAAGACAGGCGCCATATTCAAGATGTGGATGTAAAAAATATTTTACAACACTCAAAAGTTCCTGTTAATCTTGAGTGTTCGATTAACCGTGATATTTTAAATATTGTAAGTGACCTTGCACCACAACGTGCAACCCTTGTTCCTGAACAACGTGAAGAGGTAACCACAGAAGGTGGATTAGATGTTTTTAGTTACGAAGAAGATGTTGCGTTTGCTATAGAACAACTCCATGATGCACTCATTCCTGTTTCTCTTTTTGTTGATCCGAGTATAGAAGCGATGGAAAAGTCTAAAGAACTTGGTGCAGAAATGGTAGAACTCCATACAGGAAGCTTTGCAAATCTTTTTAACATGCTCCACTCTGCCCTTCCCTTTTCAAAACACTCCGTACAAGCGTTAGAACTTCCAAGGTACGAGCTTTCTACTCTGCTTGAAGAGTCCTTAGAAAACATAAAAAACGCCGCACAACATGCTAATAAACTTGGTCTCCAAGTTGCAGCGGGACATGGGCTCAACTACCATAATGTGCATGAAATGATGAAAATTGAAGAGATTATAGAATTCAACATCGGGCAGAGTATCATTGCTCGAAGTGTTTTTACAGGGCTTAAAGATGCTGTAAAAGAGATGAAGAAATTAACCTCACGATGAAAAAACCTCGCATAGCAATCAGTGTCGGTGACCTCAACGGTGTCGGTATAGAGATAGCTCTCAAATCCCATACTACAATTTGTAAAATCTGCGAACCAATTTACTGCATAAGTGAAGCAATGCTCAAAGCATCTGCAACACTTTTACAAGTTGCAATTCCAAAAGATTTTCAAATACACACAGTAGGCACAGATTTTACAATAAACGCAGGCATTGTCAGTAAAAATGCAGGACAATATGCCTATGACTCTTTTATGGGAGCGATAAAACTTTGTGAAGCAAAAAAAGCCGATGCAGTTGTAACTATGCCTATACATAAAGAAGCATGGATGTTGGCAGGCTTGGAGTATAAAGGGCATACTGATTTACTTCGTCAGCACTTTCAACAAGAAGCAATTATGATGCTCGGATGTCCTGAAATGTTTGTGGCTCTTTTTACAGAACATATCCCTCTATCTCAAGTCTCAGACTCCATTAAATACAAAAAGCTCAAACAGTTTTTTCTCGATTTACACCAAGATATACACAAAGAAAAGATTGCTGTTTTAGGTTTAAACCCCCATGCTGGGGACAATGGTGTTTTAGGACAAGAAGAACTTATCATTACAAAAGCCATTAAAAGTGCCAACAAAAAGATAGGATTTGAGCAGTTTGTAGGTCCTGTTGTACCTGATGTTGCATTTACTCCGCACTTTAGGAAAAACTTCAATTACTATGTGGCAATGTATCATGACCAAGGCTTAGCACCACTCAAAGCCCTCTATTTCGATGAGAGTGTAAACATTTCACTCAACTTACCCATCATCCGAACATCAGTAGATCATGGTACTGCGTTTGATATTGCCTATCAAGGTAAAGCAAAGACATTAAGTTATCTCAATGCTGTAAAATCAGCCATAACTCTACTGTAACTCTATAATCTTACTCTCTGGCCTTGTCAAGGAGTGCAACACCTCTTGTTGTACTTCAGGGTCGAGTTTTCCACTTGCTGCAAGTTCTAAGATTTTTTGAATTCTTTGTTCTTTAAGTTCTTTTTCTTTAAGTTCAAGTTCATGATTGCGTCTATGTTCTTCTAACTGTGCTTTGACTTCTAAGCTCTTACGTTTATGTTGGTACCATAAGAAAATACCTAAAAGAAGAACACCAATCAGTCCAATAGCAATATAAAGATTATTATCACTCTGTTTTTCT
>JALWON010000425.1 GCA_027083475.1 Sulfurimonas sp. | reverse complement strand
ATATGAAAAAGGTTATCCCCAAGTTGGGCTCTGTTTTTCGCATCCATTTTAAAACCAATCACAGAAGTAATCGAAGAAACATCTTGTTTGTCTAAATGCTTTAAAAGAATTTTTTCTATTTTGCTCACCATTTTTTCTGTATCTTTGAGCTCATTATTAATATCTACTTTTCCATAAACATAGACTTGTGTCGTATCAAAATCTGGAAAGAGTTGGAATTTTGAGTGCTTCATCATGCTGTAAGTCGCTACAATAATACCCACAACTATAACAAACAAAGAGATATGTTTTTTTCTAAAAACAAAGTGGAGTATCTTGTCATAAAAACGATACATCTTTGCCCAAAAAGTTTTTGTAAAACTTCCCTCTTTGGAGACTTTTAAAAAATCATATGCATGGAGTGGTAAAAAATAAAACGCTTCAAACAAAGAAGAGAGTAAAAGCACCGTTATCATAATAGGAATAATTTTAATAAACATCCCCATACTTCCAGTCATAAGAAGCATTGGCAAAAATGCAAAAACAGTTGTCAATGTGGCAGCTAAAACAGCAGGAAACATCTCTGTTGCCCCAAGTATCACCGCCTCACGCCGCTCCATGCCATTTTCTAAATGTCTGTAAATATTTTCTCCTACAACGATTGCTTCATCTACAAGCATTCCAAGGGCGATGAGTGCTCCTAAAAGAGAGAGCATATTGAGGCTATTTCCGAGTAATTCGGTTGCAATCAGCCCTATCATAAAACTCACAGGAATACCAATCGCAACAACAACGGCAATCCCTCTATTGATAAAAATGAGCATTGCTAAAAAAACCAGCATAAGTCCAAACACGATATTAGAAAAAACAACATTAAGACGATTTTTAATCCATACAGAAGTATCTGTATAAATATCATAACTCAAATTTGGATGGAGCTGTTCTTCTTTTTTTAAGAGTTTTCGTATCTGCTTGACAAGCTCTATAGAGTTACCATCTTTACTTTTAGTCACATTAATCGATATGTTTCTAAGCCCATTATAGTGCGATAACTCTGCGGCATCACTCAGTTTGAACGCAACATCTGCAATATCACCTATGCGAAGTGCGAGACCATTCACTTTGATGACACTATTTTCTATACCCTTTTTATCTTTTTCCCCGTTATATGTTGAAATATAGAGATGATGTGCCTTCTCTTTAATCGTTCCTACAGGAAAAATCGAACTTATTTTCTCTATAGCAACAACAACAGCCTCAGGATTGAGTCCATAAGCTTGTATCTTTTGAGTGTTCAAATTGATTTCAAGTTCTTCATCCGCATCACCACGAATAGCAATCTCACTCAAATCTTTAAACGCTGTTAATTTGCTTTTTAACTCATCAGCTCTTTGTAAAAGTTCGGCTGTACTCACATCTCCAGCTAAAGCAATCAGCACAAGAGGAAAAGTGTGTTTTTTGATAACAGCAATGGGTTCATTCATATCTGCAGGCAAATCTTTTTTTACTTTAGCAACGACATCTTTGACATCATTTAAAACATCCTCATTTTGCGAGCCTGTTTTAATGTCTGCCATAATAGAAAAAGAACCATTTTTAATGGTTGTTTTAATCTCTTGGAGTTCATCTATATTTTGTAAATCATCTTCAATTGTTTTGACAACCATCTTATCCAAAACATCAGCAGATGTTCCTGCATAACCACCTGTAATGGCTATTTTATCTAAACTCATTGGAGGAAAGATCTCTTTTGGAATGTTTATATAAGCAAAGAAGGAGAGCATAAAGATAAACAGAAGTAAGATATGATTTAACAGCGGTTTATTAATCGAAAATTCTACAAACTTTCTCATCATATTTATATCCTAAAAAATTGTATCGAGGATTTGATTTTTAAATTTAATTGATTCAACGGAAGCACTTATAATTTTATTTTCTTCTTTGAGTGTATTATATTCAACTTGAAGTTTATATATCGCTCGACTTTTAAAGTAGATTTGTTGTTGAATATACAATTTAGGAAAAACTAACATCCCTACAAATGTCAATGATAATAAAGTATAGGTAAAATAAGCAAGACCCAATCTTTTTTTAGGGGCAATAACAACAGCTATTTCATCTAAAAGTTCTGTTTTTTCACTCATAATTTTCCATTTGAAACAGACGTAATTTCGCACTTCTGCTTCTTATATTTTCTTTAATTTCATCCTCTTGAGCCATCAATGGTTTACGGGATACAATTTTACCCAAAGCATGGTTATTCCCACAACTACATCGCATTGCCTCTGCTGGACAAATACACGATTTACTCCACTGAACAAATCTCTTTTTCACAATCCTATCTTCAAGAGAATGAAAGGAAATAATCGCTATTTTTGCATTTGAAAGCTGTGCATTTTCTAGGGCCGATAAAAGATTTTTGAGTTCTCCTAGCTCATCATTTACCTCTATGCGTATTGCTTGCATAAGCAGGGTGGCTGGATGTATCTTTTTCCCTCTTGGCATTTCACTCTTAAGAGCCTCTGCCAAGGATTTTGCAGAAGAAAAAGGTCGCATACTCACTATTTTTGCAGCAATTTTTTTATAGTTTCTCAGCTCGCCAT
>JALWON010000424.1 GCA_027083475.1 Sulfurimonas sp. | reverse complement strand
GCAAGTCCTGCTTCTGCTAATTTTAAACGTTTTTTCCCTTCAAATTTGAAGGGTTTTGTGACAATAGAGATAGTGAGTGCACCAACTTCTTTTGCTATCTGTGCAACAACAGGTGCAGCACCAGTTCCTGTACCTCCACCAAGTCCAGCAGAGATGAAAACAATATCAGCACCATTTAAGGCATCTCGAATCTCATCATAATTTTCTAAGGCAGAATCTTTTCCAATGTTTGGTTTCATTCCTGCGCCCAAACCTTTTGTGAGTTTTGTGCCGATTTGAATTTTAGAGGCTGCGTTTGTTTCGTTGAGAACTTGGGCATCCGTGTTTATGAGCATCATCTCAATACCAGAGACACCCTCATTAATCATATGTCCAATCATATTGCCGCCACCGCCGCCAACACCAACAGCAATAATTCTTGCACCGTTTACATTTCTTGATTCTTCAATTACAAATGGTTCCATTACTTCACTCCTTTAAAATAACTGGGTAGCCCAGTTCCAAAATTTATTGACACCGCTGGCTTCATCACTTTTTTTCTCTTTTGAAGCATCTAGTGAGACCATTTTTGCTTCTTGCTCATCTAACTCTAAGGAAGGTGCAACTGGAATATCGCTTGCATCTTTAAAGTTGACATTACTTCTTGTGCTTGGCTCTTCATTGGCATGGCGAACTCTGCCATTGACATCTATTTCATAGGCTGTATATGGGGAACCAAGGTACTTTACAAGTCCAATAGCACTTGCATACTCTGCCCCACGCAAGCTGTCAAAGAGTCCATCCATCTCCATTGGCCGTGCTAAACGTACAGGCATAGACCCAAAGGTAGCACTTGCAAGCTCTCGAATGCCTTCCATTTTAGAAAAACCACCGGTGAGGATGACACCTGCACCGACTTGATCTTTGAGTCCACTCTTTTCGATAAACTGTGCAAGTATCATAAGTGTCTCTTCTACTCTTGCAAAAATGACATTATGTACAACTTCTAAAGAGACCTCATGCGTTGTATCTTCATCACCAATAATAGGAAGTTCTATCAAATCATTACTTGGTGTGAGTAAAGATCCGTAATTGAGTTTCACATTGTCTGCAACATTGAGTGGTGTATGGAGTGCCATAGAGAGGTCACTTGTGATATGGTTTGAACCAACACCTAAAAAATCGTTAAAACGCAGAGAGTTTCCTGAATATATAGAGATATTACAGGTATTACCACCCATATCGATAATCACAGCACCAAGCTCTCTTTCATCAGCATTGAGTGTTGCAATGGAAGAAGCATAGCCTGCTAGGACAACATTTTCTACCTCTACACCAGCTCCATTAACAGCTTTTTTGAGGTTGTTGAGATTGGATTTTTGTGTTGTGATAATATGTGCTTCTACCTCTAAACGCGAAGCATTCATCCCTAAGGGGTCTTCAATAAAGTCTTGCTCATCCACTCGAAAATTGTACGGAAGTGCATGGAGTACTTCAGATTCATTGGGAATATTGGCATTATATAAAGAGGTTTTCATCACACGGTCTATCTCTTTGAGTGTAATCTCTTTGCCTTGAATATTGACAATACCATTGGAGTTGAAGCCTTTGGTATAGGCTCCAGAGAGAGAAACAATAGCACTTTTTACATCGGTGCCAGCGACTCGTTTTGCATCTTCAACGGCTGTTTTTATGCTGCGTGCGGCAAGTTCAATATTGGTAATACTCCCTTTTCTTAAGCCTTGTGCTTTTGTTGTACCTGCTCCTGTAATAGAAATATTGTTATTATTGTCAATTTGAGCAATGATAGCACATATTTTTGTTGAGCCAATGTCAATGGCGAGTACAGTTCTACTCAAGTTACAGTCCTTTAACAAATATTTCAGTAGTATATTTGTTGTCTAGTTCTTTGATTAAAGCAGTGTTAAAGAGATTCGTTTTTAGTTTTGCCATTGTTTCACTCGTATTTGTATGAGAAGTGTTAAGCATCTTTTGTTCCAAAATGTTGTAAAGAACAACTTTTCCATTTGAAAGAGTCACATAAGCATTTTTGTTTGCACTGACAAAAAGTTTAGAAAGAAATTCATTTGCTTCATCTTTTGCAAGCAATGTAAGTTTAGCAGCATCTTGATGTGTGATAAAATCGGTTGTTTTTCCTTGAAAGCTGTTTAAAATTTCTTTTGCTTTTGCTTCAAGTGCAGATTTTGTTTTTTGTTGGAGGTAGAGTGCCAATACTTCAGGTTTTGCCTGTTCGTATGTTTTTACTGTTGGTGCATTGACTTTAAGCAGTTTGATGGTGATATATTTTCCATTAAAAAGTATAGGTTTTAAGTAAGAACTTGAAAGTCCAAGTTTAGAAATTTTTTCTAAAATTTCTGCATTAAAAGGGTTCTCTTTTGCAGAGAGGCTTGCTGTTTGAGGCTGTGCATCAGCAAGTTTGCCTTTTTTGTATGTAATATAGTTTTTGAGTGCTGCTTTTTTTGTTGCTGTTGCTCTGAGTTCTTGAATGATTTTTGTTTTTGCTGCTTCAAGTGGTAAAATTTTGCCTTTTGTATCTTTGAAGTGGTTTTTGTTCTCTTTGTAATATGCAGCAATTTGTGTACCTG
>JALWON010000423.1 GCA_027083475.1 Sulfurimonas sp. | reverse complement strand
AATTATAAACTTGGCAAAAGCTTTTACAAATTCAAATCCATTAACTCCAAAAATTTTAAAAATTATTTTTTGCAAAAATGGAGCACCATTTGAAGCATAATCATCAAAAGGCCAATAAATAGTAGATAATATTTTTTTACCTCTATAGTCTTGTTTTTTTATCTCTTTTAAATAAACAATGTTATCGTACACCCAAGTTAAATCAGTAAGATGTAAAATATCATAATTATTGTAGTCTATACCGTGTGGACTAGTTGTTATATCACAAACAATATTTAACTTTTCTAGATATTCTTTAGTTTTTATTATTTGAATTTGTGCACCACCTGGCGATGAATGAAAGTTATGTCTTACACAAAAAAGAACTTTCATTTTATAAATTTCCTTTTAAAAACGCGATAACTTTTTCACATGAATGACCATCACCATAAGGATTACTCGCCTTACTCATCTGCTCATAAGTCTCTTGATCATCAATAAGAGCTTGTGCCTCTTTGATAATAAGTACCGTCTTTGTTCCTACAAGCTTAACTGTTCCAGCATCCAGTGCTTCAGGACGTTCTGTAGTGTCGCGCATAACAAGGACTGGCTTACCTAATGATGGTGCTTCCTCCTGCACGCCACCGCTATCTGTAATGATGAAGTATGATCTGTCCATCATATAGATGAACTGCTCATACTGAAGCGGTTTTATAAGGTGAATGTTGTCAATCCCGCTGAGTAACTTTTTGACTGGTTTTTGGACATTGGGATTCAGGTGCACTGGGTAAACGATGTGAATGTCTTGATTGTTTTGTGCAAGTGTTTTGAGAGCCCTGCAAATATTAATAAAGCCTTGCCCATGGTTTTCGCGACGATGACCAGTTACCAAAATGAATTTTGAATTTTGAATTTTGAATTTTGAATTGTCAACTGCCACATCAATTGCCTTGATTATCCCTGACCGTAAAGAGGCATTGGTTTTAATCTTGTCAAGTGCTAAAAAAAGTGCATCAATGACCGTGTTTCCTGTCACTTCGATGTTCCTTTTCTTGACATTCTCTTTAAGTAGATTTTCTCTCGATATTGTAGTCGGCGTGAAATGATAAGCCGTGATTTGTGCAGTTAACTGTCTGTTGGCCTCTTCTGGCCAAGGTGAATAGATATCACCTGTTCTCAGACCTGCTTCAATGTGTGCGACTTTAGTTTGCTGGTAAAATGATGCCAATGCCGTAGCAAAAGTCGTCGATGTATCACCGTGAACAAAAACAACATCGGGTTTGAAGTCATTTAGCACAGGTCTCATCCCAAGGAGAATGTTAGAAGTAATGTCGTAAAGATCCTGTCCCGGCTTCATGATGTTTAGGTCATAGTCAGGTGTAATTTCAAAAAGTTCAAGTACCTGGTCGAGCATCTCACGGTGTTGTGCCGTGACACAGACTTTTGTTTCAAACAGTTTTGTATATTTTTGAAATTCCTTAACAAGTGGTGCCATCTTGATGGCCTCCGGTCTAGTTCCAAATACTATTAATACTTTTTTCATTAATTTACTCTCATCCTTTATTTAATTAGTTCCAGTATGTCCTGGCAAACTGACGCCTTTAAATACTCATCAAAATTATAAGTATCAAAAACTATTTGTTCCAATGATTCTATCTTTTTTGAATTTTTAATTAACTCGCTATAAGTAGATTCATAAAAATCCCCTCGAATACTAATATACTGCTCTTCATCTGGAAAGAAACGGTATAAATTTGATGAGTATTGTAAATAGTCTAAAGCTAGTGAAGATATATCTGTAATTACGGCATCGCTTATTATTAGGAGTTCCTGTATATCAACAATATTAATAATATGTTTAACCGAATATTTAAATGTTTCTAAAAAACTTTTTATTTCTACATTAGCTGCTACAAATGGATGCAACTTGACAAGAAGACAGATATTGCTAGATTTAAGATAATCTATCGTTTCGGAAGATAACAATGATCTTAGTAAAACCATATTGTCTATCTTTTCGTCTCTAAAAGTAGGAGCGTATAACACGATATGCTTAAATTCTTGAAGGGCGAGTCTTTCTCTTATCGTATTACTTTGATATTTAGAATCTTTGGAAAAAATTATGTTTCTTGCTTGACCAAGACCAAGAATTTTACTTTCAGAAATTTGAAATGCTGATTGAAATATGCTCTTATATTTATTATCTTCGATAATTAAATAGTCATATCGTTCGAACTGATAATTATTCCCAAAGTTTTTTTTAGCCTTTAATAGTCTTTGCGTATCAACAGCTGTATCAAAACCAATACGCTTTATAGGGGTACCATGCCATAGTTGAATAAGCAAAGTTTTTTTGTTTATAAACCAAAAAACATCTAACAACCCAGATGTTAAGAAGTAAGCATTTGCTTTCGCTGCTAATTTAGCACAAAGAAAACTATTTCTATATATAACTGGAATTCCTTTTTCTTGTAAAGCAATATAAGTTTCTTTAGTTGTAGCGATCCAGTAGACTTCAAAAAGTTGTTTATAGTTTTTGTTATTCAAAATATACTCAAATAAATATTTAGTATTGTCATGATACAACCCCGTACCCGTACCAAATAAGAGAATTTCTTTATTGC
>JALWON010000422.1 GCA_027083475.1 Sulfurimonas sp. | reverse complement strand
CACGAGGTGCCGCAGGAATATCACTGAGTTCAAAAAGACCAAGTGATTTGTTATCTTTTGCAAACTCACGTTCCCCTTGTACAACAGAGATACTTACTGCTGGTTGGTTGTCTTCAGCTGTTGAGAAGACTTGTGATTTTTTCACAGGTATTGTAGTCCCTTTTTCGATGATTTTAGTTGCAACACCACCTAAAGTCTCAATTCCGAGGCTTAATGGTGTTACATCAAGTAAAAGAACATCTTTTACATCTCCTCTTAAAACACCACCTTGAATAGCAGCACCCGCAGCAACAACTTCATCAGGGTTTACACCTTTGTTGAGGTCTTTGCCACCAAAGTATTTTGAAACTGCCTCTTGTGCTGCAGGAACACGAGTAGATCCACCAACCATGATAATCTCTTTAATATCGCTGTTGTCTAAATCTGCCTCATCCATTGCTGTTTTGATGTGACTCATAGTCTCATCAATAAGACCTGCAATCATACCTTCAAATTTTGCACGAGTCAATTTCACTACTAAGTGTTGTGGTCCTGCTTCTGTCATAGTGATAAATGGTAAGTTAATCTCTGTTTCTGTTGCAGAACTTAGCTCTTTTTTCGCATTTTCAGCAGCATCTTTTAAACGTTGGAGTGCCATCTTGTCATTTTTAAGTTCAATGCCATGAGAGTTTTTGAACTCATCATTTAAGAAATCAACAATTTTGTTGTCAAAATCATCACCACCTAAGAAAGCATTTCCATCAGTTGAAAGTACTTCAAAAGTACCATCAGAAATCTCTAATGTTGTGACATCAAATGTTCCACCACCAAGGTCATATACAAGTACATTCTCTTCACTCTTAGACTCTAAACCATACGCAAGTGCAGATGCTGTTGGCTCATTGATAATTCTTAAAACATTAAGACCTGCGATTGTACCAGCATCTTTTGTCGCTTTACGTTGTGCATCATTGAAGTAAGCAGGTACTGTAATAACTGCATCAGTGACTGTACCACCAAGGTATGCTTCTGCATCTTCTTTGAGTTTTGAAAGAATTTTTGCAGAAATTTCTTGTGGAGTATATACTTTTCCAGCCACATCAACACAAGCTGCACCATCTTTATCTACGATATTATATGTTACTTTATCGTGTGCAGCTTTTGCATTTTCTTCATTCATCATAAGACCCATAATTCTTTTGATTGAAGAGATTGTTTTCTCTGGGTTTGTAATTGCTTGACGTTTTGCAGGGTCACCTACTAAAACATCCCCTTTATCTGTAAACGCAACAACTGAAGGAGTTGTGTTTTTCCCCTCTGCGTTTGGGATGATTTTCGCTTCACCACCTTCATACACTGCGACACAGCTATTTGTTGTTCCTAAATCGATTCCTATTACTTTGCTCATTATAATCTCCTGAATTTTATTTTATCTGTTTCTCTTTTATTTTAAAACAGTCGAAGTATAGACTCTTTTTAAAATAAGTTTTGCTACTTAAGTAGCATAAAGCGAAATTAGTTCGCTACAATGACCATTGCTTCACGCAGTGGACGGTTTTTGTACTTATATCCTGTTTGGAAAGTTTGTACAATTTGACCTGATTCTACCTCTTCGCTATCAACAGCTTGCACAGCATTGTGAATATTTGGGTCAAATGGTTCATCATGTGCTACCATTGTTACACCATGCTTGTCGAGTTGTGTCAAGAACTGCTTATGTGTCAGCTCAATTCCCTCTTTGAGTTTGTCAAAAAGTTCTGTTTTATCTGCATCTGCATTTGCTGATTTCATTGCACCATCAAGTGCATCTAAAACAGGAATCATATCTTTGGCAAATTTCTCATTTGCATACTCAACTGCTGTGTACTTTTCACGCTCAAGTCTTTTTTTGATGTTATCAAAATCAGCATGAACACGAGCATATTTGTCTTTAAGTTCAGCGAGTTCAGCCTGTAAAAGATCAAATTCGTTTTCAACTGCTTCGGCTTCAGCCTCTGCTTCGTCTGTTACAACTTCTTCATTTTGTGTTGTTTCTTCCTCTTTGGGAAGGGTTTCATTGTTTACTTTTTCTTCTGTAGACATGGTTATTCAATGACTCCTTTTTGAAAAGATAGTCGTATTATACACATTGAGTGTAAACATGTCAAGTCATACTTTAGTTAAATTTATAAATAAAGTTGAGTCTTTTTATATAAAGTATGAAAAATTAAGTCGTATAATGCTAAAATTTGTATGAAAAGGGAAAATAATTGAAAATATATGATTTGGTAGTTCTTGGTGGTGGAGCAAGCGGTTTGATGTTTCTCAATCATGTTTCTAAGAAAAAAAGTAGAGCACTTGTCGAAACAAATGAAAAAGTAGCAAAAAAACTCAAAATTTCTGGTGGTGGCAAGTGTAATGTTACAAATACACAAGTGAGTAGTGAGAATTTTGATGGGGAGAGTGGAATTGTCTCACAGGCACTACAAACATACTCCAAAGAGAAACTTTTGGCATTTCTTGAGCGTAATCGAGTGCCCTTGGAGTTGAGAAAAAATCGTTATTATTTTTGTGAACATAGCTCCGATGAGATTATAGATGTTTTAAAAAAAGGACTCAAAGGGGTAGATGTCTTGTTGCACCATACAA
>JALWON010000421.1 GCA_027083475.1 Sulfurimonas sp. | reverse complement strand
TAAAAAAGTCGGGCGCATTTATAAGTGATATTACAAGAGAATCACTGAGCGAGTGGACGTACACTATTGATATGAGTCATGCCTATCTCAATGTCATAGACTTGAAAGACTCAGAAGAGGTGGCTCTCAAACACTCTCTTTATGCCCATTGGCTTGATTGCTCCTCCATTAATGCACTCACTATAAAAAGTACAAGAAGAAACTATTGGCACCCTTATATTGCCTTTTATGATGCCTCTTTACATCTTTTAAAAGTGATAAAAAAAGAGACAAAATATGCGCATTTGAATGTCAAAATTCCCCTAGAAGCAAAATATATTAAAATTTCAGATATGTATACTTTGAAAAATATCAAAGATGCTTTAGTGCTTACCCCAAAGGGCATACGGTAGATTAAACATTTTTCGCTAAAATAGCATTAGACTTTTTTCATAACCTACGATACTCCTCAGCACTTTATAGAGAGTTTTAATCAAGGCAGATGTTCTTTATCATAGGTGTAGCTATGCTAAAGGTTATCTAACGAAGAGTAAAGCTCTCTATAAGGTGTCCTGTGGAAGGTTTAAAAAGAGGCAACCTAGCACAAAAAAATGTTTTATTCTTAGCTACAACTAGGCATAAAAATTTGTTTTGCACTATCTTACCTCTTTTTAAACCTCTGAGAAGTATCGTAGGTTATGAAAGAAGTCTAATAATTTAGCTAGGACTATAAAATGTTTGATGAGATAAAATTTAACAGAGTTGAGAGACTTCCAAAGTATGTTTTTGCAGAAGTCAATGACATAAAAATGAAAGAACGCCGTGCGGGAAAAGATGTCATTGATTTTTCAATGGGCAATCCTGATGGTGACACACCAGAGCACATTCGTGAAAAACTCGTTGAATCAGCCCAAAAAACAAAGACACATGGCTATTCTGTCTCTAAGGGTATCCCCAAACTTTTACAAGCGATTGCTGATTGGTATGCGCGTCGTTATAACTGCGTTTTAGATCCTGAGACAGAGTGTGTAGCAACAATGGGTTCTAAAGAGGGCTATGCTCATCTTACATATGCTATTACAAATCCGGGAGATGTGGCTGTCGTTCCTGATCCTACTTACCCTATTCATGAGTACTCTTTCATTTTAGCGGGTGGCAATGTTGTTAAGTTTGGCATAGAGTTTGATGAAGATTATAAAGTAGATGAAGATAAATTTTTTGAGAGTTTAGAGCGTGTTTTTAAAGAGAGCTCTCCAAAACCAAAATATGTTCTTGTAAACTTCCCGCATAATCCATCAACTGCCACAGTAACTCCAGAATTTTATGTGCGTTTAGTGGCGATGGCGAAAGAAAAAAGATTTTATATTATCTCCGATATTGCGTATGGTGACATCACTTTTGGTGGCTATAAAACACCTTCTATTATGGCAGTTCCAGGTGCAAAAGATGTAGCCGTAGAGTCATTTACACTCTCAAAATCTTACAACATGGCAGGTTGGCGCGTAGGTTTCTTTGTAGGAAACCCTAAACTCATAGGCGCCCTGCAAAAGATAAAATCATGGCTTGATTATGGAATGTTTACACCTATTCAAGTAGCAGCAACTGTCGCACTCAATGGTGACCAACAATGTGTTCAAGACATTACAGACAAGTATGACCACCGTCAAGACGTGCTTATTGAAGCATTTGCAAGAGCGGGTTGGCATATACGTAAAAATCAAGCAAGTATGTTCTCATGGGCAAAGATTCCTGAGTGTGCAGCACATTTAGGCTCTTTAGAGTTCTCTAAACGCCTACTGACTGAAGCAGGTGTAGCCGTGGCTCCAGGGATTGGTTTTGGTGCGTATGGTGAGGGGTATGTACGTATCGCACTCATAGAGAATGATAACCGCATCCGTCAAGCAGCAAAAAATATCAAACATTTTTTAAAGCAGTTTGATTGTGAAAAAGAGAGTAAATAGTATGTTAAAAGTCGGAATAATCGGTGTTGGAACAGTAGGAACAAGTGTCGCAGAGATTTTACGAGATAATGCAGATGTGATTTCTGCTCGTGCAGGTGTGGACATTGTTGTTAAGAGTGGGGTTGTGAAAAACCTGAGCAAAGAGAGAGGTTTAGACATCATTATTACAGATAATGTGGATGATGTTTTAGAAGATGGCGAGATTGACATTGTTGTTGAACTTATGGGTGGTGTTGATGAGCCTTTTGAAGTGGTTAAACGTGCCTTAAATGCAGGTAAAGCTGTAGTGACAGCAAACAAAGCACTCTTAGCATACCACCGTTACGAATTACAAGAAATAGCACAAAACATTGCGTTTGAGTATGAAGCTTCTGTTGCTGGTGGTATCCCAATCATTAATGCTCTTCGTGATGGACTCTCAGCAAATCACATCGAGTCTATTATGGGGATTATGAATGGGACTTGTAACTACATGATGACAGAGATGACAAACAATGGTGTGAGTTACGATGCTATCTTAAAAGAGGCACAGGAATTAGGCTATGCAGAGGCCGACCCTACATTTGATGTGGGTGGTTTTGATGCGGCGCATAAACTGCTTATTTTAGCTTCTATCGCCTATGGAATCGATGCAAAACCTGAAGATATTCTCATAGAGGGTATTGATAATGTACGAAGTGAAGATATCGCGTTTGCCAAAGAGTTTGGCTATGCGATTAAACTACTTGGTATCGCGAAAAAAGATGGAGATGAAGTAGAGCTGCGTGTGCATGCATGTCTTATCAAACAAGAGGAGATGATAGCGAAGATTGATGGAGTGATGAATGCCATCAGTGTTGTGGGTGACAAAGTAGGAGAGACACTTTACTATGGAGCGGGAGCGGGTGGTGATGCAACAGCTTCTGCCGTGGTTGCCAACATCATCGACATCGCAAGAAGTGGAAAATCAACACCGATGCTTGGCTTTAACCGCCCAATGGAAGGGAGTCAATTGCGACTCAAGCAAAGTGCAAATATTGTCTCAAAATACTACTTACGAGTCAATGTCTCTGACAAGGCAGGCGTTTTAGCAAAACTCACAAAAATCTATGAGACACACAATATCTCCATTGAGACGATGCTCCAACGTCCAGCAGAAAATGAGAGTGCCAACTTACTCATTTCGACACATGAAGCTAAAGAGAGTGATATTCAAGCGATGATCAATGAGCTTGAAGCACTTGATTTTGTCAATGCCCGTCCTGTGATGATTCGGATAGTCTAGGATTTATGAAAATCCTCATTACTGGGGCAAGCTCTGGACTCGGGGCTGAGTTTGCTCGGCAATATGCGAGTGTAGATAATGCACTTGTTCTGCTGGCTCGTCGTGAGCAAAATCTTCTTGCTTTAAAAAATGAATTTCAAGGTAGTTGTAAAAATATAGAAATTATTACAGTCGATGTGACAGACTTTCCCACCTTGCAAGCCAAAATCAAAACCATCCAAGACATCGATATGGTCATCTTAAACGCAGGCATTTCACTTGGGCATAAAGGAGACATTCCTACCATAGCAGAGTTTGAAAATCTTTTTGATGTCAATGTCCTCTCCACCCATGCAATTTTAGAAGTGTTACTGCCTCAGTTTCGAGACAAACGTAAGGGAACGATAGTCTTTATCTCCTCTTTAGCTTCGCTTTTTTCAATGCCGACTTCTAAAGTCTACTCTGCTTCAAAACGAGCTTTAAATGCTTATGCAGAGGGCATACGCTACAAGTATAAACCTTATGGTGTGCAAGTGATTACACTTTTACCCGGATTTATAAAAAGTGAAATGACAGATAAAAATGAGTTTACAATGCCTTTTCTTTTACAAACACAAGCGGGAGTCAAACGCATGAAACAAGCGATAGAGAAGGGCAAGGAGTTTTATGCATTTCCCTTTAGATTTTACTTAATCATCCGCTTTTTAAATCTACTTCCATCCCCTTTAAGAGAGAAGATTGTACACTACAGAAAATAGTTTTAGGATAACTTGATGGAAAATATAGAAACAATCGATAGTGTGTGTGCTTACTGTGGTGTTGGCTGTGACATCGCTGCGCATGTTGATGTCAAAGAGAACAAAATCAAAAAGATTTTTGCACATCCCGATGGTGTTGTTTCGCAAGGAAATCTCTGTGTCAAGGGCAAATATGGTTATGATTTTGTGGACTCTGAGGAGAGACTCAAAACGCCGCGTATTAAAAAAAGCTTTTTAGCTAAAAATCCTGCCATTAAAAATGCACTCTCCTCAAACCTCATAGACTTAGATGCTACTTGGTATGAAACGGATTTGGAGAGTGCAACCACAGCGGCAAGCATGAAGCTCAAAGATATTCAAGAGCAGTATGGAAGAAAATCTATCTGTTCTTTAGGTGGGGCGAGAAGTTCGTGTGAGAGTGCCTTTTTCTTCCAAAAATTTACCCGTGAAACCCTCAACTCCCCGCATGTCGATAACTGTGCAAGAGTTTGTCACTCCCCATCACTCAAGGGAATGCGTATGACCATCGGTGAGGGAGCGGCGACAAACCCTTATAATGACATCTATAATTGCGAATTTATGGTTGTTTTTGGCTCAAACACAACTGAAGCCCACCCTATCATAGCCAACCGTATGCTTGATATGGCACGCAAACATGATAACCTTGCTACCTTTGATGTACGCGAGATTAAGCTCCATAGGTTTTCAAAATACAAGGCGATTATTCCTCATGAAGCGAATCTGCTTGTGCTCAATATGCTTGCCTATGTTATTATAGATGAAGAGTTATACAGTGAAGATTTTATTGCTGAGAGAACGAAAGGCTTTTTAGATTTTAAAGCAAAAATTTTAGCAGATCCTTATGCAAATCCTAACTTTTTTAAAGAGATTGAAGGGTATGAGTACTTGGCAAAGATGATTCCGAAAGTGGCTCGTGAGTATGCTTTGAAAAAATCTATGATATTTTGGGGCTTAGGTATTACAGAACATACCGATGGCTCGTATGCGGTCATGGCAATCACACATTTAGCCCTGATGACAGGCAATGTGGGTAAACCCGGAGCAGGACTTATGCCGCTTCGAGGGCAAACCAATGTGCAGGGTGTTTGTGATATGGGCATGCTGCCTTACTATGCTCCTGATTATCAAACACCAAAAGAGATAGGTTTGATGACACCGCAACTTGTGGATGGCATGATAGAAGGAAGTATTAAAGCGGTGCTCAACATTGGTGAAGATTTAACACACATTCATCCAAATCTCAACAAAATCACGCAAGCTTTTGAGAACTTAGAGCTTATTTTCGTGCAAGAGTTGTTTATGACAGACATTGCCGAGCGAGCGGACATTGTTGTAGGGGTGAAATCAGCATATGAGAAAACAGGGGTGTATGTAAATGCAATGCGGCGTTTACACCTCTCTCAGCCCTTAGTGAAATCAGACTTGCCGGATGATTGGGAAGTGCTTAAACTTCTGGATAACAAAATGGGAGGCAATGCCTCGTATGAGTCGAGTAAAGATGTCTGGGAAGATGTGCAAAAAACTGCCTATAGACGTTTCTCAGGTGCAGATTATCACCGTTTAGAAAAGCATAGAAAACGCGGTTTACAGTGGCCAGTACACACAGAAGATACCCCTATTTTACATCAACTCGATTTTAGAACAGAAGATGGCTTGGGTGTGTTTCATTACAAACAGTATACGCTGCGCGGTATGGTAGAAGAGATAACAAACAAACAACTCACAGGCTATCACCTAACGACAGGAAGGGCACTGCAACACTATAACAACTCCGCACAAACAAAATATACACAGAGTTTAAATAAACGCTACTCAGAAGATATTTTACTTGTGCATGAAACAGATGCCGCAGACTTTACAAGTGAAAAAGTGATTTTAAAAACGCAGTATGGACAAACAAATCCAATCAAAGTGAAGTTTACAGACAAGGTGAGACCAAAAACACTCTATGCGACATTTCATTATGCCGATACAAAACTCAATAATATTTTTGGAGATAAGAGTGATGAACTCATTTTGACAGCGGCGTTTAAGTCGATTCAGGTCGAGGTTATCAATACATAAATGAGGTACTAAGTGAAACATTTTCGTTTAGAGGTGAAGCAACTTGACTATATTTATAACAATGTAACAAATGCTCTGATTGCTTTGTTTTTGTTATCAGTCATTATTGTTTATACTTATTATGATTTAGTCAATACTCTTTACCTTGTTTCTTGGTTTTTGGCAAACTTATTTCTTGTCGTTTTACGATTTTTACTCTATGCTCAGTATCAAAAAACGACGATTACACTTAAAAATTATAGATATTTTTACCAAAGTTTTTTTATATTGACTACTCTTGGTGCTTTGTTGTGGGGAGCAGGAGCTTTTTTTATTTTTCCTTCGACTATTCAGTACCAGATGATTATTATTATTTTGATTGCAGGGCTTGTTTCTGGGGCTGTTATTAGTTTGGCATCTAAGGTTGAAATCTTTCAGACATATGTTTTTATTGTGATGATTCCTTATGCATATAGGTTGTTTTTAGAGGAGGCACATGCATCGAAAATATTGGCACTCTCTATGATTCTCTATATTTTTACTATTGTTGTCCTTTCAAAAAAAATCTCTCATGCTATTATAAACAACATGCTTTTAGCAGAGGAGCTTGAAGAGAAAGTTGAAGAGGCCAACAGTGCCAACAAGGCAAAATCAGAGTTTTTATCGGTAATGTCCCACGAGATAAGAACACCACTGAATGCAATCATGGGCTTTGTGCAGATTTTACTCAAAAATGAGCATGATACAATAAAAGCAAAGTATCTCAACACAATCCACCAATCTTCAAAGGTTGTGACCAATGTGATTAACGATGTTTTAGACATTAGACTTCTTTCATAACCTAGATATGTCTCAGAGGGTTAAAAAGAGGGAAGATAGTGCAAAACAAATTTTTATGCCTAGCCATAGCTAAGGGTAAAACATTTTTTTGTGCTAGGTTGCCTCTTTTTAACCCTCCCGTAGGGCACTTTATAGAGAGCTTTACTCTTCGTTAGATAACCTTTACCATAGCTACGGCTATGCTAAAGAACATCTGCCTTGATTAAAACTCTCTATAAAGTGCTGAGACATATCTAGGTTATGAAAGAAGTCTATTAGTAAAATAGAGTCAGGATATTTGGTCTTGGAGTCTGTTGAGTTTGATGCAAAAGGGGAGTTCCAAACACTTTTCTTTTTGTATGAGCAAAATGCCAAAGAAAAAAATGTCACACTTATCAATAGTATTGATGCAAATATTCCTGATTATCTTGAGTCTGATATATTACGACTCAAACAGATTCTCTCCAATCTCCTCTCAAACGCAATCAAATTTACTCCTGAAGGCAAAAGTATTGAACTTATTATCTCTTTTGATGCACAAACAAACTTGTTGCATTGTGAAGTGAGAGATGAGGGGATAGGGATTGCACAAGAAAATATTGAACAGATTACCCAAGCATTTACACAAGCAGATAGTTCTACAGCCAGAAAATATGGGGGTACAGGACTCGGACTCTCAATCGTTACAAAACTGCTTACTCTTTTTGGAGTAGCACTCAAGATAGAGAGCCAACTCGGCAAAGGAAGCAGCTTCTCTTTTGATTTGCCAGTAGCACTCAGTAGTAAAAAAATGCAAACGCAACAAGAGGATGTCCCTACGACTTTTACAAATAACAAAGTCCTCGTTGCAGAAGATAACAAAACCAACCAAATGCTCATCAGGATTCTTCTTGAAGAGTTAGACCTTGAAGTAAGCATAGCAGATGATGGTGCTATAGCAGAAGAGATGTATAAAAAAGGTCATTACAATCTTGTACTGATGGATATAAATATGCCCAATAAAAACGGTTCAGAAGCATTACTTGCCATTCGAGCATATGAAAAAGAGAACAACTCTTTTACCCCTATCGTCGCTCTGACAGCCAATGCAGTGAGTGGCGATGCAGAAAAGTACCTCGCAGAAGGCTTCAATGACTACCTTGCAAAACCAATAGATGATAAAAAACTCCTGTTTGTTTTGAGGCGATATTTGACAAAATAGATTTTTGACTTGTTGGTGTTTCTGTGGTATAATTTTAACGAAACAATGTGATTCCTTGTATATCTTGAGAGTGATGATCTTAAGGTATTGGATCGAAAGGGCGGCTAGATTTATTTCTAGTCGCCCTTTTTTTTTGTGGGTGTGTTGGCTGGGAATTCAATGGAGGGATTCATCTATGCAAATGATTCAGATTAATAATTCAGAGATAGAGAGTTTCCTCTCCCTCAATGATGGTTACCCGGCTATTACTAAAAAAGAGGCTACTCTATTATATATTTTGTTGAAGAAGAGAAAGAGAGAATTTCTGTGATTGATATATTTAAGTGGGTGGAGAAGGATTAAGATGATTGACTATGAAGACTATAAAAGATATTTAGAAAAAATAGGGTTTAGTGGGAATAGTTTAAATACTTATCCTAGTTATATTAGTCAAAATAAACTCGATATATTTGCCACAATAGATAGCTATGCAGATTTAAGTAATGATGAAAAACTCATAAAGTTTTCCAATGAGGATAGTAGTTTCAAAGAAATATTTGACCGCAATCATACTTTTAAAAGTCCCGACACATTTTCTGATTTAAGAAGTGGTGCTAGAAGATATAAACATTATCTACAGTACAAAGCAATCATGAAATCGATGCTTGAGTATGATATAAATCCATCAAGTTTTGATTTAAATGGTGCATCAATCTATTTTAGTGTCTTTGATGATAAGAAATATCCAGTAAAAGCTATTTGCAAAAAAAATATTGACATTTTAGAACTTCAAGAAGATTTTAGAACGAATGGTGGAAAAAATGTTTTAAAGAAAATTTTTAATATGCAAGGAAAAAACAATATTCGATTTATTGATATAAACAATGAAAATCCTTCTAGTTTCACTTCTTCAAAAATAGAACCTAGTGCTGAGATAAGTCTCAAAAGTGACTCTCTCAACCAAATCCTCTACGGCCCTCCTGGAACAGGAAAAACTTACCATACTATTAACAGAGCATTAGAGATTATAGATGGGGAAGTGCCAGAGGATAGAGCAGAAGCGAAGAGTAGATTTGAAGAACTAAGTAGTGCTGGACAGATAGAGTTTGTTACTTTTCACCAGTCTTATGGGTATGAGGAGTTTGTTGAGGGGATAAAGGCCAATAGTGTTGATGGAGAGATCTCTTATGATGTTGCGGGTGGTGTTTTTAAGAAGTTAAGTTTAAAAGCAAGTAGTGATGATTTAGAGTTTAGTAGTACAAATGAGTTTGACAATCTATACAGCGAGTATGTGAAAAAGTTTGATTTTTTTAATGATGAAGAAGCCGTGGGTAAAATTTATAAAACAAAAACAGGTAAGAAATTTCAACTCTTTAAAAATTCTAATTCTTTAGTTGTAAAAGCGAATACTACTTATATTTCACTTTCGTGTGATTTACTTAAAAGAACTATAGCAGAGGGAAAAGCTCCATATTATAGTTCATATATTAATATAATTTTGCCAGATATTTTACAAGGTAGAGAAATCAAGATAGAGCAAAATGCTAAAGTAAAAAACCACATTCTAATAATAGACGAAATAAACCGAGGCAACATTTCTAAAATCTTTGGAGAACTCATCACCCTCATAGAACCCTCAAAACGCATAGGTGCATCAGAAGAGATACAATTGCGTTTGCCTTACTCACATGATTTATTTGGAGTACCATCTAATCTTTACATTATCGGTACTATGAACACAGCAGACAGAAGTATCGCTCTTATGGATACAGCTTTGAGACGCCGTTTTGAGTTTGTAGAAATGATGCCAAATGCAGAACTGTTAGATTTTGAAGTTGCAGAAGTAAACTTAAAAGCACTGCTTCAAAAGATAAATGCAAGAGTAGAGTATCTTTACGATAGAGATCACACTATTGGTCATGCCTATTTTATGGAGCTAGATGAGCACTCTTCACTAGCCGATTTAAATGCCATAATGCAAAATAAAATTATCCCTCTGCTTCAGGAGTACTTTTATGATGATTGGGAGAAGATAAAACTTGTTTTAAATGATGGTTTTATAGAAAAAATTGAGATGAAAGCTTTTCAAATATTTGATACGGGTATAAACGATGAATATGTCGAAGATGAGAAGTTTGTGTATAGTGTGGCTAAATATTTTTCTAAAGAATCATACATAAAAATTTATGATAAAATAGAACGAAAAGAAGGGGAGGAGGATGAGCATGCAAGCTATTAAACTAACTATCGAAGATAGTATCTATAACAGATTAATTGGGCTCTTAGAGATATTGCCAAAGGGAAGTGTGATTATTGAGCCTGTGGAAGATGATTGTCCTAGTGAACTTATTGTGAGTAGTGTTGCTGAAGTTCGTGCAAGAGTCTATGAAGCAGAACAGCAAAAGGGTGTGAGCGAAGAAACTTATGAGCGAATGATGGAGAAATTTTTTAAAGAAGAGTTGGGTGCTCATAAATGATAATTGAAAAAAAGCCAAAATATATTTTTGGTTTGTTAAAGATTCTAAAATATATTGCAAAAGATAAAAAAAGT
>JALWON010000420.1 GCA_027083475.1 Sulfurimonas sp. | reverse complement strand
GAAGACTTTCTAACACCTGGGATCATTCCCTCGTTTGCCATTTTTCTAAAACATACACGGCAGATTCCAAAATCTCTGAGTACTGAGTGTGGACGACCACAGATTTGACATCTTGTGTAACCACGTACTTTAAATTTAGGTTCTCTTGCCGCTTTTGCGATCATAGACTTCTTAGCCATTAGTTGCTCCCTTTAGTAAAAGGCATACCCATTTTCTCTAAAAGAGCAAATCCTGCCTTATCTGAATCAGCTGTTGTCGCCACAGTAATATTCATACCGTGAATTTGCATGATTGAATCATAAGAAATCTCTGGGAAAATAAGTTGTTCTTGAAGACCGAAGTTATAGTTACCACGACCATCAAAACCATTTCTTGGAACACCACGGAAATCTTTCACACGTGGAAGTGCAATAGAAACTAAACGGTCAAGAAAATTATACATATTTTCACCACGAAGTGTTACACGCACACCAACTGGCATACCTTCACGAACTTTAAAACCTGCAACAGATTTTTTCGCGATTACAGTTGATGCTTTTTGACCAGCAATCTTCGTAATTGTATCTTCGATGTTTTGAATAAGCTTGTTATCTTTCATCGCAAAACCAGCACCAACAGAGATAACAATTTTATCAATTTTTGGTGTTTGCATAGGATTTTTGATTCCTAATTCAGCTTGTAATTCAGATTTAAGACCTAAATATTTATCTTTTAAGCGTGCCATCTAATTATGCCTCCACTTTACGTACATTTGAAGCGTCGATTGGCATCTCTTTATTGACATGCCCGCCCTTTGTATTGTCTTCAGTTGGTTTGATAGCTTTTTTTGCTACCTTACAACCCTCAACGATAACCTTGTTTTTCTTTGGCATAACTGCTAAAACAGTCGCCTTTGTTCCACGGTCATCTCCAGCGATAATTTCTACAGTATCGCCTTTTTTGAAATTAAACTTTGCCATTAAACAACCTCCGGCGCAAGAGATACAATTTTCATAAAACCTGCATAACGTACTTCACGACCAACAGGGCCAAAAATACGAGTACCAATTGGTTCTCTCTTGTCATCAAGGATTACAGCTGCATTATCATCAAAACGAATGAGAGAACCATTTTCACGGTGAATCTCTTTGTGCGTTCTTACAACAACAGCTTTAACCACTTTCCCTTTTTTAACTTTAGCAGTTGGTGTCGCTTTTTTTACTGAAGCGACGATAACATCACCTACAGAAGCATAACGACGTTTAGAACCACCAAGCACTTTAATACACATAATCTCTTTAGCACCTGTATTATCAGCTACATTTAAACGAGTAAAACCTTGAATCATTACTACGCTCCCTTTACAACTGTTTTAAGTCTAAAAGATTTAGTCTTAGAAAGTGGGCGACACTCAACTGCAATAATCTCGTCCCCTACTTTTACTTCATTACGCTCATCATGTACTAAGTACTTTTTGAAACGTTTTACAACTTTATGATAACGTGGGTGCATTACACGACGTTCAACAAGTAATGTTACTGTTTTATCGCCTGCAATTTTAATTACGTTACCTTGAATTTCACGCTTATTAGCCATTACTCGCCCCTACTTTGCTACTGCAGTAAGTGCAGTATTGATTTTTGCAATATCTTTTTTAGCGATTCTTAATTCACTAGTATTTTGAAGTTGCATCATCTTTTGTTTAATCTTAAGAGTAAACAGTTCAGTTTTTTTCTCTTTCAACATAGCATTTAGCTCTGCTACAGTTTTATCTGCTAAATCAGAATATTTCATTGCTCATCTCCGCAGTAATTATTTTTGTTTTGAATGGCAATTTATGCATAGCAAGTGTTAATGCTTCACGAGCCAACTCTTCTGGCACACCAGCCATTTCAAATATGATACGACCCGGCTTAATGTTCATAACCCACTGATCAACGGCACCTTTACCTTTACCCATACGAGTTTCAAGCGGTTTTGCAGTTAATGGCTTAGCAGGGAAAACACGAATCCAAATCTTACCTTGACGTTTAATGTGACGTGTTGCAGAGATACGTGCTGACTCAATTTGACGAGAGTTAATACGACCAGCTTCAACCGCTTTAAAAGCGATGTCACCAAATGCTAATTTGTAACCTGAACGAGCATAACCACGGTTACGACCTTTCATTACTTTACGATATTTTGTTCTTTTTGGCATTAACATAATTATTCAGCCTTTTCACTATTTTCACGACGAGGAGCACGTTTTGGACGACGCTCTTTTTTCTCTTCAGCAACTTCAGCAGGAATTCCTTTTGTAAGAACTTCTCCTTTGAATATCCATACTTTAATACCGATGATACCGTATGTAGTATGTGCTTCAGCGAAACCGTAATCAATTTTTGCACGAAGTGTATGAAGTGGAACACGTCCCTCTAAATACCACTCAGTACGAGCCATTTCAGCTCCACCAAGACGACCAGCAACCGCAATTTTGATTCCCTTAGCACCAGAACGTTGTGCACCTTGCATAACTTTTTTCATAGCACGACGGAAAGCAACACGACGCTCTAACTGAGTAGCAACATTTTCAGCAACAAGTTGTGCTGATGTTTGTGCTTTTTTCTCTTCTTTGATGTTTACAGAAATTGTTTTACCAATAAGCTTTTGAAGATTAGTTTTAAGTTTTTCAATGTCCGCACCTTTC
>JALWON010000419.1 GCA_027083475.1 Sulfurimonas sp. | reverse complement strand
GTCGTGAGTATAGTGAAAAGATGGCTGAAAACATGGATGAGTTTATCAAATCTTCACTCAGTGAACATTATGATATGGTTATTGCAAGACTTGAAGAGTATAGAGATGCCATCGAATCAATGGTAGCCCTCTTGTATAAAAAAGAAAATATAACAGGTGAAGAAGTTCGCGACATTATTATAAATTTTGAAAAAGAGAATGGTATAGACTCTAAAGTCGAAGAAGTCTCTGAGACTATAGAAGAGGAGCTCAAAGTTGATGCAACGATGGCAGACAATGAAAAGTAATCTCTTTCCTATCTCCAACAATGGCTTTCGATATATTTTTTATGCCTTTGTTGCTTCTGTACTCTTTAAAATCTTCGATTTTGAACTGCTCTCCTTTCTCTCTTTTGTGATGCTGTTTGCCATAGTTTACTTTTTTAGAAATCCTGAGCGAGAAGTCTCGATCTTTGATACAGGGAGTGTTGTCTCTCCTGTAGATGGGGAAGTGGTCTCCATAGAGGAGTTATCAGATGCTGAGTATGGCTATAAAGTACTTGTAAAAAGCGGCTATTTTGACATTGGCTTACTTCGAGCTCCATGCGATGGGTATATCACAAAGGTATCCCTCCAAAATGGTGCAAGACTCCCTATAACTACACCAAGTGCAAAAGCTTTAAATGCACAACTTGAACTTCTTTTTAAAAATGAGAAACACAATACAGTGAAAGTCAAACATATGCTCACACAAAGCTTTGCACCCTTGTCACTGAGTGTTTTCCAATCACAAAGTATCCGCCAATCCTCACGCTATGGTTTTCTACTCAAAGGCTACACAGAGATATATATTCCAAAAAATTTCCGTCTCAATATCAACAAAGGCAACAAACTCAAAGCTTCCCAAAGTCTCCTAGGATTTTTTATCGCTATTCCGTAATAAGTGAAAATCTTCATGAAAAATTCATAATCTTTTACTATAATTAAATCATTAACTATCAAGGGAGGAAAAGATGTTTCATACTGCTATACAAGCTTTACGATATAACAAACTCAAAACTTTTCTGATCTACTTTAGTTTAACTTTTTCTATTGTTTCTATCTTTTTAATTAGTTCTATTGCACATGGCATCATTGGAATGTATAGTACTATGCTTCAAAATGATGGCAATATCATTATCACTCAAAAAAAAATTGCCGATACCTTCTTTTCAAATGTAGATATTCATCTACTTGATACTATTGGAAAACTAGAGAATGTCTCTTCGGCTTCTGGCATGATTTTAGGTGCTGCTCCTGTTGGCTCCTTACCTATTGTAGCGATTTATGGTGTTACAAAAAATCGTTTTAAAAACTACAAATTGCTACAAAACCGCTACCCTGCTCTGGGAGAAGCCCTTGTTGGTGCTTCTATTTACCAAAAATTACAAGATAAAAAAAGTATTCAAATTGCCAATAAAACATTTAAAATTTCTGGTGTTTTTGCAAGTGACATAGGCTTTGAAAATGGAGGAATCGTCCTTAACATCCAAGATGCTGGAAAGATTTTTCACAAAAGTGCTTCCATTTTACTTATCAACACAAGGCTCAATGCGAACATTCAAACAATCATAAAAAATATCAAAAAATTAGATACAAACATTGATGTCAAATCAACACAAAATTTTGTAAAAAATTATAATCAATTTAAAATTATTGAAACTTCTGCCCATGTTATTTCTCTTTTAGCTTTTATTATGGGGCTTATCAGTGTGGTAAGTATTATGAGTATTAGTGTAAACCAAAGACAAAATGAATTTGGCATCAAAAGGGCTCTTGGAATTTCTATGCAAAAAATTATCGCTCACTTACTGAGTGAAAGCCTTATTTTAGCGCTTGCGAGTTTTTTCAGTGCAGCTGTGCTTGCACAAACACTTCTAAGCATCATTAAAGCACTCCCACAACTCCAAGGCTATGTCAATGGAAGTATCTCTATAGAACTTTTTCTATGGATTTTTCTCACTTCACTCATGATGACACTCTTAGGTTCCATTCTCCCTGCCTTAAAAGCAGCACAAACAGACCCTATTTTACTCATTCAAGGAAATCGCTCATGATAACAGCTATCAATATTTCTCATCGTTATCAAAACGATCTTGTCTTACAAAATATCACCCTCCATATTTTTAAAGGCGAATTTGTTGTCTTTACAGGTGAGAGTGGCAGCGGGAAATCAACACTCCTCTCTATTCTCTCCACACTGCTCACACCAAGTGAAGGAAGCCTCCTCTTTTTTGGAGAAAAAATCGAAGCAATTGCAGATATAGATCTATTTCGAAGAGAAAACATTGGTTTTATCTTTCAATTTCATTACCTCATTGAGTATCTCACAGTCAAAGAAAATCTCAAAATTGCCAATGAAAAAGTAACAGACACAAGCATCAATGCACTCACACAAAGACTCGGGATTGTAGAGCTTTTAGATAAGTACCCCAATGAAATCTCTGGAGGACAAAGACAACGAGTCGCTATTGCACGGGCACTTATCAACAAACCCAAAGTCATCTTTGCAGATGAACCTACAGGCAATTTAGATTCACAAAATTCTCTCATTGTTTTTGAACTTTTTCAAGAACTTGCACAAGAAGGAACAACCATTATTGCCACAACACACAACAAAAAACTTGCAAAATTTGCAGATACACAATACGAGGTGAGAGATGGACAACTTTAATACTTTTATGCATAAACACTTTATGTACTCTTTGAGTTTTTTATTTTTAGGAATTTTCTTTGGCTTTATCTATTCTATCAATCTTTTAGGCTATTTTATAGATGCACCTACACTCAATCCATACAATATGCGAGCCCTGCATATCTCACTCATGCTCTATGGGTTTATCACCCTCATGCTCTCCATGTTACCTTTTTTACTCATCAACAAAGAGGTGGGCAGCTCTAAAGAGGGTTTGCATTTTCTCAATTTGTTTTTTATCTTTTGGTATATCTTTCTCGTTTTTATGGTTGTTTCACTTCTTTTTGGAAACCATCGAGGCTTGGCATTTTATGATTTTAACTATGCCCTCAACTTTATTCTTGCGTTTGCAGGGCTCTTTTATGCAATTGCTCTGTATAAATTTATCAAGCTCTATAAAAGCATTCCTTTATGGGTCAAGGTCTCTTTTCGTATTGTCCTCATCTCTCCGATTGCTTTACTCATTCTCATGAATCCTATTATCGGTCAAGTGGAGCGCACGGTTACAGGACCGCATGGAGACAACACCTTAGGGATGAGTTTTGCTCTCATTCCACTCTACTACCTTATCATTAAACTGCTCAACACAAAAGAGTTTACTCCAAGATGGAATATCCTCTGGGTTATTCCTCTTGTTTACTATATTGGGACTGTTTTATACCGTACTTTCATCGCAGATTTAACCTATAATGAAGAGTGGGTTGCACAGTACATGACACTCCTGTACATTCCCATTTTATACCGTTGGTACAAAGATTCCGATAGTACAGGTTTTGCGAGAAAAGCCTTACTCACTTCTATTCTGGGCTTTTTATTTGTAGATATAGAGGGCAATATTCTTTTTATTCCCTCTATCCGTTGGGTGTTTCACAGAAATGATTTAGTTGTTGCCCATTCACATATTGCTCTTGGAATTGGAGTCTTTTTTATGGTGATTGCAATGTTTGCCAAGCATATACAAAGCCTGCAAAAAAAATCATTTTTCAGACTCTTTGTAGGCGGACTGCTTGGTATTTTCTTTGTTCTCACACTCAGTGGCTTTGTGCAAACAGGCATGCTGCATTTCACAACGACACAAACAATGTGGCATTGGAGAACTTTTTTTGGTATTTTTGTCTTAGCAAGTATTTTTCCGCTGATACACTGGAAAACAGAGTACACAAAACAAGAACTCTACAATCTTTTTGGGTTTTTAAATGATGGAGTGGGTGGGATATTCTTGCTGCTTCTGGGTTCCTTTCTCTATCAAAAACTTGGATTTCATTTTGATAAGAGCTACAGTTATGTTGTTTTTATGTTTGTAAGCATGACAGGAGTACTCCATTTGTGTGCACTCTCTTGCAGACAACATATAAACATTCTCAGCTTTCTCACAGCAGTGATTCGTGTGAGTATCAGCAGTATCTTTTTTGCACTTTATGTCACCCATTCCCTTGGTATCGAAGCAGCATTGATTGCACTCTTTGACTTGGGCTATGCGAGTATCTATTTCATCTTTTTTCATAAGGAGGCCGAGTTATGAAACAGCTCATATTAGCGCTTTTTGTAGGACTGGAACTCTCCTACTATTTACTCATCATTCAAACAGGACTTACTGAGTATTTTCACTCTGATGTCATGCGGATTGCCCCTTTAGCCCTTGGTGGGGTTTTGGGCTCAATCCTCATCTCCTCTCTCAAAACACAGACAAAAAATGCAATCAGTCTCATTTTACTGTTGCAGTTACTCATCAGTTATTTTTACCCTAATCTCTCTGCTGTACTCCTCTTTTTGCTTGGACTCACAGCAGGAGCAATCGCACCATTTATGATTAGCCTCCTCAAACGAGCTTCGCTTGTTGGACTTGGTGCGAGTCTTGGACTCTCTTATACTCTTGGTACGGCACTTTTTACCTCTGATGTTAGTGAAAGAGGTGCCCTTGCCCTTATTCTCAGTGCCCTTGTCTTACTTGCTTCACGATTTTTGCCAAAAGAAGAAAAAGAGAATTCTTACAAAGGAGAACACTCTTTAGTGGTCATGTCCTTATGGATATTTTTAGATTCTGCTCTATTTGAAACACTCTCAAGAGATAGCCTCATTCCTATCTGGCGTTTAGGTATGAATACTGAGATTATTCTCTTTCATCTTTTAGGCATTGTTCTTGCACTCACACTCAAAACTTCTCAAAAAAACAGAGAGATGATTACATTTGCACTCTTTGCTTTGAGTTATTTTCTCTATTTCACCAAAGAGCCACTGCTTTTGGCAGCAATTTACCCCATTGTAATTTCCTATTACAATGTCCTTATCTTACAAACATTACGACAAAAGGAGTTTAAGACCATTAGTATTTCTATGATTTTTATCGCTTGGATCGCTTCAGGTGCAGGATTGTTTGTTGCACTGCAAAACGCAACATTTATCATGCCAATTTTTATTATCTTCATGCTTGCAAGATATATCTACACAACACACATAAAGGATTACCAATGTTTAAATTATTTATCATAGCTCTTACATCTACACTCTTAAGTGCAGGGGCACTCACATTTACCCAAGGAACTATTAAAGCCCATACAGAAGTTTTTGGCGACAGTGCCATCGACCCATTCACCACACAAATTACCTCAGAGCTTACACTCGGGACAGACCTCACACAACTGCATGGAACAATCAGCATACCAAGTATCAGCCTCAAAAGTGAAAATGAGGGAAGAGATGAGCATATGCACGAAGCAATGCACAGTGATACACAAAAACTTATCAGTGTTCGCATCAACAGTGTGAAAAAACTACAAAACAACTACCAAATTGCTGCCGATTTAACACTCAATGGTGTCACCAAAGCTATTGTCTCTGTAGCAAACATTCAAGAAGATACTGCTGCACTTGTACTTGATGGAAACTTCACAATTAACATGACTGACTACAACATAGAACAACCCTCTATGCTCTTTTTTACAGTTCGAAATGCGGTAGATGTGCACTACAATTTAAAGTATAAGAAGTAAGATGCACTATATATTTTTCATCTAACTCTTTATGCTCATCTTGAGATTAAAAATTTAAATATATTTGTAGTAATCTCAACAATAGCACCGCTCAATGTAGCTATTCCAGCTTCATTGACTATAAATGCAAAGATGATTCCTTGTAAATAAGCCAAAAATATTAATGTAACTTTATGCAATGTCTGTAAGAAATTTTTGGCTATATAGGAGAGTAGCATACCATACAGAACAACAAAGCCAACCCAAAATATAATATTTACTATAACCATCGGCTTTGAAGTGATTTGTTTTGCAACATATAAACCGACATCACCTGCTGGTATAAAAGGTATAAGAATTATAAACATTATAATGACTAACCCTGCTGCTGCACCGCCATCTTCACCATCATCATTGTAATAAAAAAATGACATACTAAACTCCTTTAATTTAAAATACGTAAGTGAGTCCGATTTGAAAGTTATGATTTGACTGTTCAATCCCACTCAATGCCATGCCAGTTGTAGCTCCGTCCAATACATAATGAAAATTGTAATATTTTTGAATATATTTGTACTCTGTTGTGAAGTAAATACTTTGTGTAATGTCATACACAAATCCAACACCTAAATTTATCTCAATCACTTCTGTATCTTTTTGAAATGTACCTTCAAATGTACCCGTTTGAATGCTTCCACCTGTTACATAGCTAATGTTTGTAACATTGGTAGAAGTTGTTACTCTGGCACCATTATTTGACTGAAACCCAATACCTGCGGCAACTGTGAAGAGGATTCTTATAGGGATACTTTGCATCTCTTTGGTATGAAAGTTGAGTCCTACTCCAGCTCCTTTTTCATTGTATTTATTTTTATCATTGAACCAGCCATATAAAAAGGGTTGGTATCTGTACCCATTATCTTGAAAATTCCAACCGATTTCTAGTTCTTGACGAATAGAATTGCCACCTAGTATATTTTTCATAGGTTCTGATTCGAAAATTTTGTCCGATTCAACACTTGTCTGTGCAATTGCATATGCAACATAAATATTATGAGGTTTTAAACCGCTCTCTTGTGCAAAGATAGCACTTGTTAAGAACATAAATAAAAATATTTTAAACATAATATTTCTTAGAAAAGTATTTTTAAATACACTTTTGCTGTGTCTTTGTCGTAATCAACCAACTCACTTGTGATTTTGTATTGCTTATAATCAAGTCCAACACCTATATGCTTCCATTGGTGCGGTGTATACTCAACTCCCGCTCCATAACCATAACCATATCCAGTTGCATTGAGGTACGATTCTCCCACACCTGAGCCAATCCCATACACTGCTATATCTTTCCACTTATAACCGAGCTTTATATCCATACCAAAACTTTGCACTGTGTCAATTTCTACTTTTGCTTGTTCGTAGTTCATGTCAAACGCAGCATAAACACCATTATCCCAAGTTCTATCTGCACCATACCCTATATCCCAACCATTGCCACTTTGTGAGCCTATTGTTGTTGTGTTTGCACCTACTGTTATGTATGTTCTGATTGTATCTGCGTTTGCACTTGCTGTTACTGCCATTGTTGCTAAAAGGGCAACACCTAAGATTTTTTTCTTCATAATTTGTTCCTTGTATTTTAAAGTATAAAATTATAGTAAATGCAAACGAAAGCATTAGTTCGTTGAGAAAAAAATTATGAATATTTTTATTTATTGATTAATTGCAACCTCTTATCTAAATCTCATAGTATCTCTTATTCATAAAGAGTGCCAACTTTTTATCAAATATACTCACAGATACTTCCTTATGTTGTGTGAGGAGGATGCACGAAAGTGTATTAGTTTAAAGGCAACATAGATGTCTCGAAATTACTTCCTCACGTTGTGTGAGGAGGATGCGCAAATCGTACAGAAAATTACATCACTCTCGTCTCGAAATTACTTCCTCACGTTGTGTGAGGAGGATGAACCCTTGAAAATATAGGGGCTATTGAAAATACAATAGGTCTCGAAATTACTTCCTCACGTTGTGTGAGGAGGATCCAACGCACAACCTCTGTATTGTGCCTAGGTCAAAAAGTCTCGAAATTACTTCCTCACGTTGTGTGAGGAGGATTGGTGAGTTTTATTGGGCTTTTATGGGCCATGACATAAGTCTCGAAATTACTTCCTCACGTTGTGTGAGGAGGATAGGCTTGGACAGGGATTATTATTTCTCCTAATGCTGTCTCGAAATTACTTCCTCACGTTGTGTGAGGAGGATTAAATTAAAATAAAAAAGGATAGTTATGATTAACTTAGTCTCGAAATTACTTCCTCACGTTGTGTGAGGAGGATGAAACAAAACAACCTCTATTTAGAGGGGAGTGTCTCGAAATTACTTCCTCACGTTGTGTGAGGAGGATATTTATATGAAATTTGTAAATACAGATAACCTTAAGTCTCGAAATTACTTCCTCACGTTGTGTGAGGAGGATATTAAATTTATGCCAAAGGAGATAAAATGGCTGAGTCTCGAAATTACTTCCTCACGTTGTGTGAGGAGGATCTATGGAAGACGAATATATCGAGGTCTTTAATGTCTCGAAATTACTTCCTCACGTTGTGTGAGGAGGATAATAAAGAGGATAAAGTTTCAATCCAGAAACTCGTCTCGAAATTACTTCCTCACGTTGTGTGAGGAGGATGGTTTAAAATGAAAAGTTTGAAAATGAATTGTGTAATCGTCTCGAAATTACTTCCTCACGTTGTGTGAGGAGGATGGAGAATTTTATTGGGGTTTTATGGGCAATGATAGTCTCGAAATTACTTCCTCACGTTGTGTGAGGAGGATATTAGTGACGATTGATTATTTTAGATATAGTTGTCTCGAAATTACTTCCTCACGTTGTGTGAGGAGGATAAATCCTGCTTTCGTGAATATAGACGACTGGAAGTCTCGAAATTACTTCCTCACGTTGTGTGAGGAGGATAGCCTAAGATGGCTACCTTTAGAAGTAGCAGTATATCTTGCTTTCTCTTAGTTGTGCCTAAAAAGGGTACTTTGCCCTAAAAGTTCGCAAAAGTACCCCATTTTATAAAATGCAACTCTATGGTTTTGACAGTTTTAAGTAAAAGAACCCCTATTTTTATAGGTTTTGTTTTTTAAAAAGTTCGCAAATGTTTCACTCTTTTTTTCAAAAATTGAGAATTTCTTCTTTTTAGTTTTCTTTCAGTTTTGAAATACCCTTCTTTGGGGCATTGTAAACTTAATGGAATCAAAAAGTTCGTAAATCTCTTTTCTCGTTGAGGAGTAAAAGTATTGTTTGCCAACTTTTTTGAACCTGTTTAGAGGAAAACCCCCTAAAATAGGCTCAAAAAAGTTCGCAGTTGATTGGAGTAAATGGATCCTCCCTGTTTGCAAGATCAAATGACTTCTCTACACAGTTTTGACAAATATGGTAAAAGCGAACTGAGTCGTATTTTATATCTATAAGTTTTTTCAGTGCTATTTCATAAAGTAGCTTCTCTTTTTTTGTCGCATTGAGCTCTATTTCAAAAACGGAGTAGTTTACTCTTATGCCGTAAGCCTCTAAAAGCTCAGAGAGCTTTTTGCGGCGTTTGTCATTTGTAATGTCATATGCTACGAGATATTTCATTAAAATTTTCCTATAAAAGGTTTGTACTTTTTTTCTTCACCATTGACTACTTTTGCAAGGTTATAGGATTGCGTTTGTATGATGTTCTCACACTTTCGCGACTCCTTTTTCCACATCGTATAACTTCCAAGTTTCTCTTTGATGTTTTTTGCGATTAACTGTCTGCTTGCTTTTGTGAGAAGCCCATCACTCCCAAGTTTGATAGGTTCTTCTTTGTTGAGCATGGAGATGATGACACGATCTACCATAAAAGTTCTAAACTCCTCTATCATGTCAAATGTTAATGTTGGTTTATTGCCATCTAGGGCATGGAGAAAAGATATGTTGAGATTCAAACCAGCATAAACAAGGGAGTGTTGCACTTTTCCATATAAAAAGGCATACCCATAGTTGAGTGATGAGTTGACAATGTCTCTTGCTCCACGAGTAATGCGTTTTTCAAAAGGAACTTTTAAAACAAGTCGTACTCCATTCCAGTAAGAAGCAGATATACTTCCCTCATACCCCATTAACTCATCAACACTTGTTGCATTTTTGATTTTGACGAGAGTGTGTGCTATAGTCTTTACTTGTTGTTCTAAAAACTGATGGTACTTGTTAAGGTACTTGATGTAGTTGAGTTGATTTTTTGCTTTTCCTTGTATGAAAGCTTTAGCTAATCCTTTTTGGGTTAATTTTATCAATAGGCAAATACCGATTTTTTGCTTTTCCTTGTATGAAAGCTTTAGCTAAAGCGAGTTGCGTTTGTGTTCCAAGAAGCATGGCTTGTTTTTGCATGGTTTGTGTTGTGCTTGCCTTGTATGTATGCAGTGAAGCATACGGGGAGGCATCGCGTGAAATAAAATCTATGCTAATCGCATTATCAGCACATTTTTTAATGACATTGGTACTCAAAGAGTAGCCTTTTCCTTCAAAAACGACTCTTTGTATCTTGTTAAGAGGAAAAGTTTTTTGTACTTTTCCATATTTTTTTAAAGTAAACTTGTTTTTTGAAATGCCAAGCATCATCCCCTCTTGTGCTATATGGAGTGTTGTGTCATTTGCAAACTTTTTAGCATATTTGTTTTTTTGTTTTTTAATCTTTGTACTTGTATCTTTGTATGATTTTTCTGCTAGGTACTTCTCATAGGCAAGTGCGATAATATGGTTAGTATAATTTTTCTTGGTCTCGATGTCAAATAAAATTTCGATTTTGACCTTTTCAAGAAGAATTTTAAACTCTTTTTTTGTTGTAATGCGTTTGTTCTTTTTTGAGAGATAAACTTTATGAACAAGTGTATCGC
>JALWON010000418.1 GCA_027083475.1 Sulfurimonas sp. | reverse complement strand
TAATGCACGAAATAGTGCTTGTTGCAGACAAACATACAGAGACATTAATTCCAGGAATGACACACTTACAACATGCCCAACCAATTAACTTTGGTTTTCATTTAGGAGCCTATCTCTCAATGTTTAAACGCGATATTGAGCGTTTTGAGAGTTCTGCTGCACGCAATAATGTCTCTCCCCTTGGATGTGCAGCCCTTGCAGGTACACCACATGATGTTGATCGAGGGATGACAGCAGAGATACTTGGATTTGATAGTGTCAGTGTGAACTGTTTAGATACCGTAAGTGATAGAGATTTTGCCTTAGAAATTTTGTTTAATATCTCTACAATGATGATGCATATCTCGCGTTTGAGTGAAGAGCTTGTGATGTGGTCTTCGTATGAGTTTGGTTTTGTGGAGTTGAGTGATGAGTACTCTACGGGAAGCTCGATTATGCCACAAAAGAAAAACCCTGATGTTCCAGAACTACTTCGTGGCAAGACAGGACGCGTGTATGGGTCTCTTATGGGACTTTTAACAGTCATGAAAGGTTTACCTCTTGCATACAACAAAGATACACAAGAAGATAAAGAGGGTGTCTTTGATGCGATAGAGACAGCTGAAATTTCCTTAGAGATTTTAAAAGAAGCGATAAAAACGATGGAAGTCAAAGCACACAATATGGAAAAAGCTTGTGCTATAGGACATTTAAGTGCAACAGATTTAGCAGATTATCTGGTTGAGAAGTGTAACATTCCATTTAGAGAAGCACATTTTATTACAGGTCGTGCAGTGGCTAAGGGTGAAGCGATGCATGTTGATTTATCAAAAATGGAGTTTCAAGATTTCAAAGAGATAGATGAGCGAATTGGTGAAGATGTGATGGAGTTTTTAGCACTTCGCCACTCTATGAATGCGAGAACTTCAGAGGGTGGAACAGCAACTCTCAGAACGCAAGAGCAATTACGATACTTTAAAAATTATTTAGAAGGAAAATAGATATGAAAGTAACAATTACCCATCAAGATGCTATGAAATTTGAGGCAAAAACGGCAAAAAGTAGTTTTATCATTGATTGTCCTACGATTTCTCCTGTAGAGTATTTTTTATCGGGAATTATTACATGTAGTGCAACAGATATGATTCTTATACCAAAAAATCAAGGTAAATCTGTGACTGGTTTGGTGGTAGATGGTGAAGTTGTGCGTGCAGAGCCACATCCTGCAAAGTTTGAAACACTCCATTTGACATACAAGTTTCATTCTGATGCCGATGATACAACGGCAGCTCGTTGGGTGATGGCATCGCTAGAGACTTACTGTTCTACAATTAACACGATTCGAGATACAACAGCAATTTCTTACTCAATCGTACATAATGGGAATCTTATTCGTGAAAATGAAAAGATGATAAGTGGCGGTGGTTCCTCTATAGATATGGGTGAAATCGAGTCTTGTCCAAGTTAAAATAAAAAATAGTTCAATAATATGGCAATTTGTCATATTTTTACAAATATCCCTAAACAAGCACCCATAAGCTCATAGAGCAATTTTTACTAAAATAAAAATATGGCGCTTGTAACACTTTTGTATTATACTTTAGAATTAACAACTCTATGCAAAATCTCTTCAAACGAAATAAAACTTTTTACATAAGACTCTCTATCACTCCGCAACTACAGCCATACTTCAACAATAACACTTCCTATATAAAAAGCTTACAAACTAAAAATAAGAAAAATGCTACAATTATCTCTAAATATCTAATCGCAAAATTCAATTACATAAAGAGAAGTAGCATGATGTTATCAGCAAAAGAGATAAGTATTTATATTGACGAGTTTAAAAAAGTATCTTATGAAGATATTATAAACCGTAATAGCTATTTAAGTGTCAATGAGATAGATAACTCTATACAAGAGCTAAACAGTAGTGTAAGGCTTGATAATCCCCTTATAAAGCAAGAACTACATGATTTAATGCAGATGCTAGATACTAAACATAATCTTGATTCTCTGTATGGGTTTGATGCACAAGATGCAGAACTGTTTAAAAAGTATATAGTGCAGATAAAGATAAATGCTCTCAATGAAGTTAAAAAAACTATTCAAACGAAGATACCAAATAATGCCACAGTTGCTACCACTCAAACAGTAACTACAAATGCTGTCACAATCAAAGAAGCAGTTGCAGAGTATCTAAACTCAAAGAGTGGTGTATCTCAAGCTGTAATAGACCAAGACAAGCTTAATCTAAATCGTTTTATGAAGTGGTGTGATATAGTTGGATTTACTTATGTAGATACTCTCAAACATAAAGACCTAATAGCCTTTAGAACATATTGGCAAAAGCTAAACCCAAAAACCAAACCAAATACAATAAATAGAACACTCGCAAATATGTCAACCTTTATAAAATACTGTGTAAAAGAAGACTATCTACAAAAGGATATTTCAAAAGATATAAGATTGAAACTCACGATAAAAGAGAAGCTAGATACTAAACGAGATATCTATACAGATGAAGATATAAAAAAGATATTTGACAATATAGAGCTTATAAAAAGAAGTCCTACAAAAAAAGAGCTTAGAAAATATCATAAACAATACCCTATGCTTATAAAACTAGCTATGTACTCAGGAGCAAGAGAAAATGAGTTATGCCAACTCACGAAAAAAGATATAAAACAAGAGAATAGTATCTACTATATGGA
>JALWON010000417.1 GCA_027083475.1 Sulfurimonas sp. | reverse complement strand
TATTAAAATTGATAAGATATGATCAATCATAGATTAAACTCCTAAACCTGATAGAATTGCTAAAATTCCATCAGAATATCTAACTGCAAGTCCAAAAACTACAGCTAATGACAATAACACAAGTACTCCTGCAACCATCCATTTAAGCATAGTCGAGAGGTTACCATTTTGCATTGTACTTGTTTTATCACCAGTATTATACACAATACCTGCAATACTATCAACACTTGCATCCACTATTTTCATATCGACATGTGTCCAGAAAAGCTCAGACATCTCTTTGTATGGAGTTACAAGGTATTTATCGTATGCATATGGAATATAGTACTGATTAATCAATAGTTTATACATAAAGCTATTTTCCATGGCAGATGTTCCATCAGGTACACTGATTTTTGAGTTATTGTATTTTTTGTATGCATACATAATCGCTAAAATAACAAAAAGTTGTGTTCCTATAGTCATCACCCACACTGTAGTTTCTGAGTGAATATGATACTCTATTGCACCAAGTAACTCTTCCACCATTCCAAAGAATGTTGTTTTAAATGCCCCTGCAATAATTGCAAGAATAAGTAAAGGACTCATAGCTACAAGCATGAATTTATATGCTTCATGTGGATGAATACCAAAAAGTTTGTAACGTTCTTCACCCTCAAAGATAAGTGCAGTCAATCTAAATGAATAAAAAGCTGTCAAACCGGCAGTAAAAAGAAGTACAGAGTAGATAATAAAGTGATGCTCAGCAAATGCTGCTTCTAAGATAGTATCTTTTGAGAAGAAGCCTGCAAGTGGGAAAAGCCCAGCAAGTGCAACAGATGCTAAAGTCATCATAATATATGTCCATTTCATCACCTTTTTAAGTCCACCCATTTTAAATGGATCAAGCTCATCATGCATCGCGTGCATAACATTACCAGCACCAAGAAAGAGGAGTGCTTTAAAGAAGGCATGTGCCATGAGGTGAAAAAGTGCTACCCAGTATGCTCCAAGTCCAGCAGCTGCGAACATATACCCAAGTTGAGAGAGTGTAGAGTATGCAATAACACGTTTCATATCACGATTAACAAGTGCCATAGAAGCTGCAAAAAGTGCTACAAAAGCTCCAAGAGAAGCAATAAAGAGACCTACATGAGGAATTAAGCTATAGAGTTCATTTGAACGCACTACGAGGTAAACCCCTGCTGTTACCATTGTTGCGGCATGAATAAGTGCTGAAACCGGAGTCGGACCCTCCATTGCATCTGCGAGCCATGTATGGAGTGGAAACTGTGCTGATTTCCCCATCGCACCAATGAAAAGGAAAATTCCTATCCAAGTAAGTGTTGGAGTATCTAAGTGTGCAAATGCTTCAAAAGCACCCTCATACTGTAATGTTCCTGTATTCCAATAGACTAAGAAGAGACCTACAAGCATACCAAGGTCAGCAATACGGTTCATAATAAACGCTTCATTCGCTGCCCATGTTGCACTCTCTTTATGAAACCAGAACCCAATAAGACCCCAAGAGCAGAGACCAACACCTTCCCAACCAATGAAAAGACCTGCATAATTATCACTCATTACAAGTACCATCATTGAGAAAACGAAAGCAGAGAGCCATGAGAAAAATCTATTAAACCCTTTATCATGGTCCATATAACCTATAGCATACACATGGACAACTGTTGATACAAGTGTAACAACCATCATCATAGTAACAGAGACCTGATCAACTACAAATCCAAAAGGAATATATAAATCGCCTGTTGCCATCCATGTCATCATCTCTACATGAATCGGTTCACCACCTCCTAAAATATGTGTCAGTAAAATACTACTGCTAATAAAAGCTATAAAAATAAGTGAAGAGCCAACAATTCCTGTAAAAAGTTTCTTTGGTGTTGCTGTAAAAAGAGCAGAAAACAAAGAACTCACTAGAGGTGCAAAAAGTGCTATATATAAGTATTTTTCCATGCTCTATCCTTTCATACTTGCTAAATTATCAAGGTCTATATTGCCATGGCGTTTATACCATACAATTAAGAGTCCTAAACCTACAGCAACTTCTGATGCAGCGATTGCAATCACAAAAAATGCAAACATTTGACCAGTTAAGTCTCCATAGAAATGTGAAATCGCAGCAAAAGCGATATTGACAGAATTCAACAATATCTCTGTTGCGAAAAAAAGTAAAAGTAAATTCTTTCTACGCATTACACCCACTAAACCAATAGCAAATAAAATAGTAGAAAGTATCAGATAATGATTTAAACCAATTTCCATCATGAAAGTACCTTCTTGTTAGTGTCATCTTCTAAAGTTAAAGAGTTATCCATCTGTTTTCCAGCTAAAACAATCCCTGCAACCATAGCCACAAGTAACATTACAGCAGCTAACTCAAACGGAATAAGATACTTTGTAAAAAGCACCATACCAACCTCTTGAGTATTGCCTATATCTGCACTACTTGGGTAAAATGCTGTAATATTTGTTGCAAGCATTGGCGCTGCAAAAATTGCTACCACTAAAATAGCAGCAATTGCACTCATACCCACAATAATAAACTTGTTCCCCTGCTTCTCTTTCACCTCGCGTGTTGTGTCAAAAAACATCATTCCAAATGCATAAAGAGCCATGACAGCACCTGTATAGACGATAATCTGTATCGCACCTAAAAAGTCAGCACCTAAGATAAAGAAAAATGCTGATATAAAAATCATTCCTGCTGCTAATGCACTGAGTGCATATA
>JALWON010000416.1 GCA_027083475.1 Sulfurimonas sp. | reverse complement strand
ATATGTCCTGGTTTGACCAAATCATCTGCTTTGGCAATAGGATTTGCCAAAATTTTAATGGTATCATCACGCTCACTTGCAGAGATACCCGTTAAAGCATCTTTTGCATCAACAGAAACTGTAAATGCCGTCTCATACGAGGAGGTATTTGCACTCACCATTGGGTTTAAATCAAGCCGTGTTGCAATAGATTTGCTCAAAGCAACACAGATAAGTCCACGTGCATGGGTTGCCATAAAATTGACATGTTGCGGGGAGCTAAACGCAGCTGCATAAACTAAATCACCCTCGTTTTCTCTATCTTCATCATCAATCATAATGATCATGTTGCCCTTTTTAATCTCATCAATGGCTTCAAGAACTCTTTGTATAGGTGTCATTTATTCTCTTTTTACTTATTTTTTTGTATTATATAGCAATCATGATTAAAAAAAGGCAGAAGCGATGATAGATTTAGATACAGAAATATGTGTGTGTAACAGTTTAACCGTACAAGATATTGCAGATTGTATTAAAGAAAACAATTTAACAACTCTTGAAGCACTTTTAGAAAATGAGATTTGTCCTATGGGTGATAAGTGTGAATCGTGTCACGATGAGGGATTTAATAATGATGGTTTAAACATTCCTCTTGTACTTTCACTTGTAAAAAGTGGTAAAATTTAATCTAAATAATTGATTGCTTTTAAATAGTGTTGTGGGAGTTTATACTTATGAGTGCTAATCTCTTGAATCTCTTTAAAAGTGAATGTACCTTGATTATAGACAACAACTTTCTGAACTTGTCTATTTTTTCTTAAATAATCTACCGCATTGATGACAAAATCAAACGCCATCATTCTATCATAAACACTCGGGTTACCCCCTCTTTGCACATGTCCAAGAATGGTAACACGAGCTTCTAGTCCTAAAGTCTCTTGGATCCATTCATACACTTGTGTTGTTTGCTTCGTTCCCTCTGCAACAAGAGCAAGAACATATTTTCGACCATTTTGTATCTCTTTTTGAAGCCTCTTTTGCAGTTCTTCTTGTGCAAATGTAACTTCAGGAATAACACAAATCTCAGCACCACTCACTATAGAAGAGACAAGTGCCAAATACCCACACTCCCGTCCCATCACTTCAACTACAAAAGCGCGGTTAAAAGAGGCTGCTGTATCTCTGATTTTATCGAGTGAATCACGAATCACATTCAGAGCTGTATCAACACCTAAACAGTACTCTGTACCATATATGTCATTATCAATAGTACTTGGAATACCCACAAAGCTGATGGCAAATTCTGCACTAAAAACCTCTAAAGCCCGAAAAGAGCCATCACCACCCAAGACAATTAAATTGTTAATATTATATAATTTTAAATTCTCATAGGCTTGTTTTCTGTATTTTGCATCAAAAAAACGTTTTGAACGCGAGGAGCGGATGATTGTGCCACCAAGATGAAGTATTCCTGCAACATCTTTATGCGAGGCTTTTTTAATTTTGTTGTCTATAAGACCCTCTAATCCCTCATAAATAAGATAAGTTTCTATTTGGAGTTTCGCACAGTAATCGACGAACTTTTTAATCGCAGGATTCATTCCAGCGGCATCACCGCCGGAACTGAGGATTGCAAATGCCATGCTTGTTTACTTGTGTGTTCCTATAAGTTTTGCCATATCAACAAGTCTTGAGCTATACCCCCATTCGTTGTCGTACCATGCTAAAACTTTTACAGTTTTTTCACCAACAACACTTGTCATATCAGGAACAAATGTTGAACTGTAGGTACTACCAATAAAGTCTGTTGAAACTCTTTTATCCATATCTACTTCTAAAAGCCCTGCAAAACCATTCTCTGATGCTTCTAGCATTGCATTGACAACTTCTTCTTTTGTCACACTTCTTTTAAGATTAGCTGTTAAATCTACAACTGAAACATCAGGTGTTGGAACACGCATCGCATAGCCGTTGAGTTTACCTTGGAGTTGTGGCATTACAAGTCCTATAGCTTTTGCGGCACCTGTAGTTGTTGGTATCATATTGACAGCCGCTGCACGAGCACGTCTAAAATCTTTTTTATGTTTTACATCTAAAATATTTTGATCATTAGTGTAAGAGTGAATTGTTGTCATCAAACCATTTTCAATACCAAATGCATCATCTAAAACCTTACAAATTGGCGCAAGACCATTCGTTGTACAGCTTGCATTTGAGATGATAGCTTCACCCTTATAATCATCACTGTTAATGTTTAAAACATAGGTAGGAGTATCATCTTTTGCAGGTGCAGACATCACCACTTTCTCAACACCACCATGCAGATAAGCTTGACAAGATTCAGTTGTTAAAAAGGCACCAGTACACTCTAAAACAACCTTTGCCCCACAAGAACCAAAATCAACTTTTGCAGGATCTCTATCGCTAAACATTCTCACAACTTTTCCATCTATTTCAATGTTCTCATCATCAATCACTTTTGCATCTATTCCTTGATGAACAGAGTCATACTTCAAAAGATACTCAAGCATTTCAGGCTTTGAAGTTGTGTTAATTGCAACAAGTTCAATATCGTCGCGTTTACTTACTATTTTGATAACAATAGAACCAATTCTTCCTGTTCCATTTACAGCTACTTTTAATGACATATTCTTTCCACTTTTATAAATTTTTATGATTATAGCTTATCTTCATTGTAATTACAATTAAGACAAACCCAATTTGTAGAGTTTTTTACGTTCACTTGAACCAGCAATATTGAGTTGTTTTCTATAC
>JALWON010000415.1 GCA_027083475.1 Sulfurimonas sp. | reverse complement strand
TAGTATAACGCTTTAAAACTCTCTTTTACTTCTTAAAATTTCCTCTTTTCGGGGAAATTAACTATTATAAAATACTCCATTACTCCTCCCCTCCTTGCTTTGAAGCCATCTCTTTGAGCTCTATGCAGTTTTTTATCATCTCTATTGTGATATTGTTTTTTTGCAGAAGGCTCCTGTTTTTGTTAGTTCTAGGAGTTGGGGAAACTTTCCTTTCTATCCGTTAAAAGTAGAGTCAAACAATTATGTTCCAGGAGAACAAAAAACGGTTCAATAGCTACATTTTGCATACAAATTTCACAACAAGGTCACAATCTGCAAGCTTTGCCGATATCTTCTTTTTTTTGATGTATATTTTTCATTGCACAAACATCAACAATAGGTCGCATAATGGAAGAGTCTAAAATTTTAGGTATGGATGAGTTGCTCAAAAACTTAAAAACATTACCAGAAAAAGTGCAAAAAAGAGTTTTGGTTGGTGCAGTCCGTGCTGCTGCAAAGCCTATTGTTAAAGAGGCCCGCGCTTTAGCACCTACCAAATCAGGTGCGCTTAAAGCCAGCATCGGCGTAACCAAGTTTAAAACTCGTAAAAAATCTCTTATTTGGTTTCAGGTTTCTCCGCGACAGCATGGAAATTTCACAAAACGATTTACAACTGCAAGTGGTCAAAAGTGGAGTATTAAAGATATTTCAGACCCATGGTATGCACATTTTGTTGAGTTTGGAACATACGCAAAGCTCGATCACCCTCTCATCAACAAACTCTCAAGCAAACGCAGAAAAAGAAGAGATGCTATTGTCGTAAAAGGCGGTGGTATTACACCGCATCCTTTTATGCGTCCTGCGTTTGAAAAAGAGGGCGATAAAGCGATAGTCGCACTCAAAGAGTATATGAAAAAAAGAATTGATAAGGAGTTGGCAAAATGATAGAAAAAGATTTGTATATAGCACTTAAAAATGTAACTGCAAATGTTTATCCTATGTTCTTGCCAGATGATGCAGTTTACCCTACCATCACTTACCAAGTCATTTTTGATGGTGCAAACCAATCTTTTAACAATGCAGCAGTTACAAGCAGAAACGTCCGCTTTCAGGTAGATGTATTCTCAAAAAGTTATAGCGAAGCAAAGACGTTAAAAGATGAAGTTATAGCACAAGTTGTCGGACTAAAGGGAGGCGAAATATCTGCCCAAGACCTTTATGAAGACCGACTACAGCTGCACAGACAGCTTATAGATTTTAAATTTAAAAGGAGCTAATCATGGCTATTAAAACAACAGGAACTATCGTAAGAGTAAACGCAAAAGATGCAGGTGATTTACAATCATTAGGGGGCATTAAGCAAAAAAGAAACGTAAAAGAGTATGAAGCAATCAACACAGGTAATATTGTTCAGGCAATAGGAAATATTAAGACAGACCCGATCGCAATTAGTGTTTTATACGACCCGGCAGATGCATCAGGGGCAAAAGAACTAGAAACTGCTTTTAACACAGGAACTACAGTTCCATTTGAAATTGAACTCTCAGACAAAGGGACAACAAACGGTACTACATTTTCATGGACCGGAGCGGTAATAAGTGATTTTGAGGCAAATCCTGAACAAGACGGCGATGTTTTGGCATCTTTTACTGTAACGCTAAACGGTGCTCCAGCAGTAACAGCGGCGGCATAATATGAAAATCCAACTCGACTATAAAATCGATATTGATATTCGTGAGGGAAACAAATCAAAAGAGAAACTTTCTATATTTTTTAGAGAGTTTACTCGTGATGAGAAAGCAAAGCAACAAGCAACAGAAAAAAAGTTTTTTGATATCTTTAAAAAAGCACAGAAGATAGTTAAAAAACAGACAGCTCTTGAGAAAAAAGCAGAACTGTTTGAACTTAATAAAGAGTATGAAAAGTCTATTAAAGCTATTGATGAAAAGGAGAAGCTTGAAGATCAGGCAGAAGAACTCCTTGCAGAACTTGAAAAGATAGGTGGAGAAGATCAAGAAGCGTTTGCTGAAGAGTTGGCAAAAAACAGATTTGAAACTCTTGTAAGCGGAAAAGATAAAGAGAAACTCGAATCATACGCTGAGATAAAAGGCTACGCGGCACTTATGTGTGACCTAGATGTAGCTAAGGTTGAGTTGGAAAAAAAGCAGTCTGGCGAATAGCTATATATTTAAGAGATTCTGAAGGCTGGGAAGATCTTCAGTATTTTGAAAAAGTGTTAGCGAGTGTAGCTGCCAGATGTGAATACAGCTACGGTGCAATGGGTAGAGTTGGTTTTCTTTACAGATCTATGAAAGACAGGCTCAAATGGGTAAAGTTAAGCATAAAACATTATGTAAGACTTATCTCACAAGTAGGGCAGATTCTTTCTATGAGCGAAGAAGATTATAAAAAAGAGAAAGTAAAAGCTATAAAGATGAGCAGTTCGTCAATAGCGGAAGCTTTAAAAAGTGCGTTTGGAGATGGCAAATGAGTTATAAAGTAGGTAGTGTAGTAATTGATGTTAGAGCTGATACTGCAAAACTTGTCAGTGGCATGAACAAAGCTGAGAAGACAGTAACTAAAAGTATTAATACTATCAAAAATACAATTATATCTCTTGCATCTGCTTACGCAGGTTTCTCTGGCGTTGAGAAAATATTAAAATCAGGCTTTGCATTTAACAAAAATATGGAAGACTCAATCGCAGGGCTTACAGCTTTAACAGTTGCTACATCTTCAAACACTTCTGCCATGGGTAAACATTTATCTATTGCAGAGAAGT
>JALWON010000414.1 GCA_027083475.1 Sulfurimonas sp. | reverse complement strand
AAACTCATCGAAACTAAGATTTGTCATAGCATTTTCATTTGCCAAATTTTTCTCTAAAAGCTTTTTTTGTTCCGCTTCAAAGTAGAGTTCAAGTGCCTCATTTATCATGCTACTCATATCTTTTTTGAGTATTTCACCAAAGTTTTGTAGATTTTCTAAGTTGTCATTATTGATTGTTATTTTCATAGTGTTATTGTAGCTATTTTTAGCAAAAAGTATAGACCAAAAAAAAAGCCCTACCACTCAATAAAGAGTGACAGAGCTTCACTTGAAGTACCCTTGAACTTGACTTCATACACAAAGCCGCCAAGCTTTGATAATAGAATTATATCATAATTCATCTACAAAAGAGCAAGCGCATTCTGCACATCTTCGTTTCTAATCTCTTTCCTTCCTTTACCAAAATGTGCTTTTTTCTTCATTTTCCCAAAGTAAGAAGTATCGCCACCTAGTTGTATCTTGAGTACAAGTGCCATAGCTGTTATGGGATGTCCTGCATTGGGGCTTTCGTGTTTTTTGCCATCCTTATAAAAGCGCAAAAGATTCTTCTCCTTAGCCAGTAGCATAATAAGCAATGCAGTCAAACGCGAAGGAATGTAGTTCGCAAAGTCGTCAAGCCTTGCTGCACATTTACCAAACTTTTCATACCTTCTATTTCTATACCCCACCATGGAATCCATGGTATTGATAGCCTTATAAATGATAATCCCAGGTAGATTAAAAAGCAAAAGATAAAAAAGTGGTGCGACAACACCATCACTTAGATTTTCTGCATAAGTCTCAATAGCAGCTTTGTAAACATCACTTTCACTCATGTTTTTTGTATCGCGTGATACAAGCATCGCTATCGCCTCTTTCTTATTTTTCACATGGAGGATTCCCCCCACGGCATCACGAAGCATTTTATGGGCTATAAACATTGAGGCAATAAAAGCAGTCAAAGCAACGTTGAAAAGCAGTGGAAAAAGCTCTAAAAAAAGAGTGAGTGCAACACTCAAAGAACTCACTACCCCCAAAACAAAAATAACCAGTAGACACCCTTGTCGTATGGAATTTTTATAAAAGTGCTTCTCAAAAAAGCTTATAATCTCGCCAATAATGATGATAGGATGTTTGATAAAAGTAAATTCACCCCATTTTTTGTCAATCAAGTAAGCAAATATTGCGATAAAAAGATTACTCATGATTCTCCACAAAATCAGCCAATGCTTTTTTTAGTTGTCGGTGTGAATCTTTGTCTTTTACAGCAAAGCGCAAGTATGCATTACTCAAAAAATCAAAACTCCCGCAAGTTCTTGTAAGGATTTTATGTTGAAGTAGATGGGTGAAAATTACTTCAGCTTGAGAAGATTTTGTGAGAATAAAATTCGCATCACTTTGCACAATCTCCTCAAAAAGTTGAGACTTTTGTAAGATAGCTCGCAACTCCTCTTTTTGCTGTGCATGCAGTTGAAGGCTTCTCTTGTCAAAGGCACTCTCTTGCAAACGCACTTGTAAAAATTTTACATCAAGAGAGGAAATATTCCACAAAGGTGTTTGCAGTTTTTCAACACTCTTTTTATGCGCAAAGATAGCCCCAATGCGTACACCCGCACAACTGTAAAATTTTGAAAAAGATTGCACAATGTAAAGCTTCTCATACTCATTTATCATGCCTCGCAAGGAAGGATGTGCTTCAAACTCTAAAAAACTTTCATCTAAAATGATGGTGCATTTTTGCTTTTTCCAGTAAGAAAATAGTGTTTCAAGTGCATAAAACTTCCCATCTGGTGTTGATGGATTGACAAAAATGACAATCGACTTTTTCGGTACTTTGGCATCTAAATTTTGAAGACGATTGATTTTGAGTATTTTTTTCTGACTCTCTAAAGCTGCTTTTTCATACTCCCCATACAAAGGTGCATACAAAACGACTTTTTTTTGTTTAAGTTGGTGAAGGAGTGCATAAATTCCAGCTGTTGCCCCGTTAAAAAGTGCAATTTGTGCTGTAGCAACAGCATACTTTTGTGCGATGACTTTTTTAAATCTTTTATAGTGACTCTGGGCATACTTGGTGATTTCTGCATTTGTGATTTTTAGTGTGGCTTTTGGCTGATAAAGATTGATATTGGATGAAAAATCTATGATTGCATCACTGCTACATCCAATTTGTTTTGCATATTTGTATATGTTCGCACCATGTTTCATAGGCGAATCTTAGCAAAATTTTACTAACTTCTGCATCCGTTTTACACTATTATCAGAGACTAAACGCAGCAAAGCATAAAATTTCGCTGCTATTTGAAGTTGTTCTTGCAATTTTTGATAAGAGATTTTCTTTTTTGCTTTTTGGTTATAGCTTTGTAGAAAAATCTTTGTATACGAAGCTCTCTTGTGCGGATTGAAAGAGAGTAGCGCCACCCCCAAATCAAAACTAAACTCACCTAAACCCCCATCTATAAAATCAAAAACTGCTATTTTATTGTCTGCAAAAAGGGTATTGTCTCTAAACATATCGCCATGAATAAAACCCTCATTGTTTTGATGTAGCCCTTGTAAAGAAGCAAATTTTTTATAATACACAAAGTAATTTTGCTTTGCAAAAGAGAGCATCTCTTCTATCTCATAGTTCTCAAGAAAAGTACTAGAAGGTCTGAAATCTTTGCTAATGTTATGGAACTCTGCCATAAATCTTGCAAGTGTTTGGAGCTGTTGGAGTTTTATATATTGGGGTATTTTCCCTTCGAGTTTTGTATAAAGATACCACCCATCATTTTGCTCTAAAAATTTTGGAGTATT
>JALWON010000413.1 GCA_027083475.1 Sulfurimonas sp. | reverse complement strand
ATGAGCGAATGATGGAGAAATTTTTTAAAGAAGAGTTGGGTGCTCATAAATGATAATTGAAAAAAAGCCAAAATATATTTTTGGTTTGTTAAAGATTCTAAAATATATTGCAAAAGATAAAAAAAGTTCTGCTGAAAAGTTTGAAAAAGAGTTAAATAAGATGCTTATGCTTCTCAAAGATAACCCACAAATGTATAGAAAATCATATTATTTTGATGATGAAAGATATCGAGACTTCATCTATAGTGGTTACACAATAATCTATAAAGTCGAAGAAGAAAAAATATTGATACTAGAGATTTTTAAGTGGCAAAACAGATAACTCTTAAAGAGTACGAGTTTTTACAAACAAAAGACAAGATGCAAAAAAACTTTGTAGAGACAAAAACATTCGCTCAACTTGAAAATTTTGTTTTGCAAAATGAAGAAACGGCTCCGTACCTCAAACTCACAACAAAAAAAGGCTTTGGCAAGGTGCTTCAAGCGCAAAACTATGTTGGGCTCATACAAACTAAAAATGCCACGACAATAGAGATACTCCCAAAAATAAAAAATGTAAGTTCAGATGAAGAGTCAAAAAACATTTTGCTAAAGATGTTAAAAACTCTTAAAAAATCACCCTTCAAAAACTTTCATAAAGCAGAACTCCAATCAGCAAAAATGCCCCTTTTAGAGATTTTTATTTCTATGTTTTTAGAAGAACTTGCAACTCTTGTAAGAAAAGGGATAAAGAGTGAGTATATTTTAAAAGAAGAAAATCTCCACTTCCTAAAAGGTAAATTCAAAATGGGTGAGCAGATACAACACAATGCCATTCATAAAGAGCGATTTTTTGTAGCGTATGAAGAGTTCTCAAACGATAGAGTAGAAAACAGACTCATCAAAACTACACTAGAATTTCTCTATAAAAAATCTAAATGCAATAAAAACCAGCAAAAATTGCGAGAGTTTCTCTTCATTTTTGATGATGTCAAACGCAGTCACAACATCACAACAGACTTTGCAAAAGTAAGGTTAGATAGGCAAATGAAAGCATATGAGCAGGTGCTAATCTACTCAAAAACATTTCTTTTAGAGAACTCTTTTTCTCCTTACAGTGGAAAAGATGTCGCGTTTGCACTACTTTTTGATATGAATCTGCTTTTTGAGTCCTATGTGGGAGCATATCTGAAGAAAAAAGGTTTTGATGTGCAAGCACAAGATAAGGGAAAGTACTTAGTAGAGAAACCAAACAGATATGCATTAAGACCAGACTTTGTACTTAACAAAGGAAAAGAGAACGAGATAGTAGCTGACACAAAATACAAAAACATCAAAGAGCAAAAAGATATAAGCCAAGCTGATATGTACCAGCTCTATGCATATGGCACAAAGTACAAAGAGACAAAACAGCTCTATTTTATCTATCCAAAAGGGGAGGAATTACACTTAAAGAGATCCTCTTACATAGAAAATGAGTTACATCTTGATGTGCTCTTTTTTGATTTGGCTTTAGGATTTGAGCAAGACATAGGAGTTACAAGTGAGTAGAGCCAAAGGGAATAGAGCTGAACAGAGGGCTTGTGTATTTCTTGAAGAGAGTGGTTTTTATGTGCTAGAGCAGAATTTTTACTCTCGATTTGGTGAGATAGACATTATTGCAAACAAAGGGAATGTCCTGCACTTTGTTGAGGTGAAGAGTGGAGAGGATTTTGAACTTGCTGTGCAAAACATTACACCAAGTAAACTTGCAAAGATTATTAAAACAGCAAATGTTTATATGAAAAAAAATGCTTTTGATGGTGATTTTTGTATAGATGCACTCATTGTTACCCCTAAAGCAGTAGAAATAGTAGAAAATATTACACTTTAAATGCTATAATTTTTCTAACAATAAAGGAAGATTATGATGCAAGCAAAAATATTTTTTGGTTCCAATGCTACCCAGAGAGAGAATTTCAGTGAGCGAAAAAGTCCCTATAGTGGGGAAGTTGTCTCAAGCGCACCAATTTGTAATGAAGAGGATGCTCTTAGGGCTCTTAGTATCGCACAAGAGGCAAGTAAAAGAGCAAAGGTTGCAACTCTTGCACAGCGTTGCAACTGGCTTTTAGATGTGGCAAAAAAACTGCAAGAACAAAAGGAAGATTTTGCTAAGACCATTACGGATGAAGTCGGTAAACCTATCGCATTTGCTCGTGTAGAAGTAGAGCGATGTATTGAGACTGTGACACTTGCAGCAGAGACGATGCGAACAATGCACGGAGAAACAATCAACACCGATGCCATGCCAAGCGGGAAAAAGACAACAGCATTTTTCTCTCGTGAAGCGGCGGGAGTTGTGGTTGCCATCACCCCTTTTAACTTTCCCCTTAATCTTGTTGCCCATAAACTAGCCCCCGCTTTAGTAGCAGGAAACGCAGTCGTCCTCAAACCCACACCCGAAGCACCACTCACTGCTTATAAGTTTGCAAAACTATTTGTTGAGAGTGCATTTGCCATACACGATGCTTTGAGTGTTGTGTATGGAGATGCGGAGGTGGGGAGTGCTTTGATAAGAAGTGATATTCCTCGTGTGATTAGTTTTACAGGGAGTGTGCCTGTAGGCAAAATCATTACACAAAACGCGGGCATTAAAAAAGTGAGCTTAGAACTTGGTGGCAATGCTGCAACTTTTGTTGAGAGGAGTGCCGATTTAGCACTTGCAGCACAGCGATGTGCCTTAGGGGCATTTGTAAACTCGGGACAAGTTTGTATCTCTTTGCAGCGTATTTATGTGGATGCTGCAATCTATGATGAGTTTGC
>JALWON010000412.1 GCA_027083475.1 Sulfurimonas sp. | reverse complement strand
ATTATTAGCAGCTACCGGTACCACAACCGCCGGTATCGCAACTATTAGAGCTCTGTTTACCCTCTTGAACTTCTAATTCATTTCTAATATGCCCTATAAAACTCTCGCCTTTGAATAGTTTTTTTGTTTTAATCAAAGCAAAGTCGCTATCAAAAGCCAAATACAAAGCTTTAAACGCATGCAAAAAGATTGTAATAGGTAGAGTTGGAGTTATTAAAGTTTTATGCTGTTTTTTATACAACATATCTTTTGCTTTTAAAGTGGATGCGTCATATTCTTCCATCATTTTTTCAACCGCGATTGCAATTAACATCGTAACTAGCTCATGAATTGTTTCCGGGTCTTGCATTTTAGGCAGCAGTCTTAGTAAGTTTGGCAAAAAATCTGTCAATTCCTCACCGCAACTATTGTTTGCTTTGCTATGCTCCTCTTTTAAATTCACCATAATAACCCCGCGTTGGTAGTCATCTCCATAAAGAACATATCCGACATCCAAAGACGTAACCGCCTGAACTTCAAACGACTTTGAATAAAGCTCCTGCAACTCACCAGTTTGCATCGGAAGAAGTTCTAAAAACTTCTCTAGCTCCTTTGTGGACTGTGGATAACCATCTCCAAGTGCTTTTATTGCTTCAATTACAACTTCATGGTAATCCTCCTCGGGATATTCAAAAACTTTTGCAAAAGAAGCATAATGATCTAATTTCATTATAATCCCCTAACCGGCGGTTCTATAAAGCCAAATCCTGTATTGCCTTTAACCTCTTCGGTTGCTTCTAGCATTTCAAGAGCCTGCTCTCTATGCGCAGCAGGAATAACAAATCTTTCATTAAACTTAGGCAATGAAGTCATTTTATAAATAGCTTCTGCTTCATCTGCCGTTAAATTTACATCTGCAAGAGCAGCTGCTGATTTTTCTGCAGAGATATCGCCGACAGTTATATGTCTTCTGTAAATCCTAATAGCCATTAATTTTTTTAATTTGTCTGCTAGTAGATCTTCATTACCCGCACCAAATAGATTTGCCATATATTTTAATGGGAAGCGCATATTTTCAATAGTCCCGAATATTTCATCCAGACTTGTGTCATAAAGCCATTTATCATCCCAATTTTTAGCAACTGAGTGCAACTTAGGAGAATCGCCTTTTTGTTCTCCAACCATTGCCATAACAGGCAACATCGGCGGAACATAAAACAAGTTTGGCAATGTTCTAAACTCAGCATGCAAAGGTAAAGCTATCTTCCACTCTTTTACAAACTTGTAAATTGGTGAATTTTGTGCTGCACGTAATGTTGAGTCTGCTATACCGTTTGCTTTAGCAGCCGCAATCACATCAGGATCATGAGGATCAAGATACATATCAATTTGATTTTGAATCAAATCTTTTTCATCAGAAGATGCAACCTGCTCAATTTTATCTGCATCATAAAGCATAACTCCCAAATATCTGATTCTTCCAACGCACGAATGCATACAAGCCGGAGCCTCACCTACTTCTATTCTAGGAAAGCACAAGAGGCATTTTTCAGATTTTCCGGTACTCCAGTTATAATAAGTTTTTTTGTATGGACAAGCCGTTACACACATCCTCCAGCCACGACATACGCTTTGGTCTATCAAGACAACTCCATCTTCTCCTCTTTTGTAAATAGCACCTGAAGGACAAGAAGCTACACAAGCAGGATTTAGACAGTGGTTACAAATCCTAGGTAGATAGAAAAATGCCATTCTCTCTAACTGAAACATTGCCTCTTGCTCTGCTGCTGAGAGGTTTGCTAGGTTTGGATCTTTTCTTGCAAAATCCGGAGTACCACTTAAATCATCATCCCAGTTTGGACCCATTTTGATATCTATCGGCTTACCGGTAATGAGTGAAACCGGTCTTGCAACTGGCTGAACATCTTGCTCTGGTGATTCTATTAAATCCAAATACTTATAAGTAAAAGGCTCATAATAATCATCAATTGTCGGTAAAGCAGGATTATAGAAAATATTTAACAACCCCTTTCTTTTGCCTGCACCTTTTAGCGCGATATTACCGGAAGAATGCTTCTCCCAACCGCCTTTATAAATCTCTTGATCTTCCCACTTCGTAGGATAACCAGTTCCCGGTTTCGTTTCAACATTATTCCACCACATGTACTCAGCGCCCTCACGGTCTGTCCATATATTTTTACATGCAACAGTACAAGTATGACAGCCTATACATTTATCCAGGTGAAAAACCATTGACATCTGCGATCTTATATCCATCTTGATTCCTTTTTTTCTGTGTTTCTGATTTAAACGATAACTTCTGTCATCTTTTTAATGATTACGTGTGCATCTCTATTTACTGCGACTGGACCCCAATAATTCATATGATATGAAAACTGTCCATATCCGCCTGCTAATAAATTTGGTTTCAAACGAACACGGGTGATAGAGTTATTTCCACCTGTTCTTTTACCTTTTCTTTCTTGTGAAATAGGAGCACCTAATGTTCTTTCAACCGTATGATAAACGATAGTAACACCTTTTGGAATTCTTGTACTAACAACTGCTCTAGTGGCATAAACACCATTATCGTTAATAACTTCTACCCAATCATTATCTTGAATCCCCATCTCTTTTGCATCAGCTTCACTAATCCAGCAAGGCTCTTTACCACGTGAGAGCGTTAACATTCTAGGGTTATCCATGTATGTTGAGTGTATATGCCATTTTCCATGAGGAGTCAAGCAGTTAAGCACTCTAGCGCTTTTGTTATTTTGTAGCGTTTCTCTTAAATCCCCAAAT
>JALWON010000411.1 GCA_027083475.1 Sulfurimonas sp. | reverse complement strand
TTTCAAAGTAATTTAGAGGGTGAAATTGTAGATAAGATTCAAGAGTGTTATGGTGAAGCGCATGGTATTATCATAAATGCAGCGGCATATACACATACATCTATCGCTATTCGTGATGCGATTGCTGCAGTGAGTGTGCCTGCTATTGAAGTACATATTAGTAATATTCACAGACGTGAAGATTTTCGTAAAGAAAATATGATTGCACCTGTTTGTACATCATCGATTGTAGGATTTGGTCCTTTTGGCTATCATTTAGCAATGATGGGAATGATACAAATTTTCAATGAAATTGCAGCATCACAAGAAGCACAAAGACAAGCACAACAAGAAGCATAAGAGCCCTTTATGTATGTGAAACGGTATTTAAGTGAACGATTAGTAGCATTTAAAGGTACTTGTTTCCCATACAAAACAAAAAGGAAAACATCCTTTCGGCATACAGCAACTGTGGGAATAGGTGGGAACCTTGGAGATGTAAAAAGAAGATTTCAACATCTTTTTTTCTATCTTCAAAGAGAACATAGAGTGAGTGTTTTGGAAACAGCGTTGATTTTGAAAAATCCTCCTTTTGGTTATTTTGACCAAGATGATTTTTTTAATTCAATTATTGTTGTAAAAACAGATATGAATGCAGAGGCTTTTTTAGCATACTTAATGCGATTAGAAAAAAAATTTGGTAGAAAAAGAAGTTTTGCAAATGCACCAAGGACATTAGATTTGGATATGATATTTTTTGATAACCTTGTTATGAAAACAAAAAACCTTACATTACCACATCCTGCTTGGTCACAAAGAGAGAGTGTTGTAATTCCGCTAGCGAGTATGAGTCGATGAAAATTCTTACATTTACAGGGGCAACCCCATCAGAAGCACTGAAAAAAGCAAAATTAGAGATTGGCGATGAAGGGATGCTCATTGAGACAAGAGAGGTGCAGAAAAAAGGACTTGGAAAGCAGGCATTATATGAGATATTAATCGGAGTAGAAGAGGGGAGTTTACCTGCTACTTACACAAAGCAAAAACCACTCTCCAAACAAAAACCTCTTAAAAAAGAGAGTGAAGATATTTTATTTGACATCTCTAATGCGGCAAAGCAAATTTCTCAAGTTGCGGATGTCACAAAACCTCAATTTTACTATGAAGGAAAAGCAGAGTCACAAACACTCTATGAACCTAAAGAGCTCAAAGAGATTAAGTCTGAGATCAACAAACTCACTGATAAAGTGAAAATTATTCAAAATATGTTTTGGGATGAAAAATCTCCTGATATAGAGGCTCAGATTCCAGCAGAATTTGCTGAAATTTATAGACTTGCAGCACAGAGTGGTATGAATAAAGAGCATTTAGATGGTTTAATGCGTATTACTTTAGAGCACATGCCTTTTAAAATGAAAGAAAATTCAGCAACAGTAAAACGCTATTTTCAGACAATCTTACGTAAAATGGTGCCTATTCGTATGGAAACGCAGCCACAGGTGGGAACAAAGAAAGTGATGATGCTTGTGGGACCAACGGGGGTGGGCAAAACAACCAGTATTGCAAAGCTTGCCGCACGGTATTCATTTTTACTCGATAAAAAGTACAAGGTCGGACTTGTTGTTTTAGATACCTATAGAATTGGTGCAGTTGAACAACTGATGCAGTATGCACGTATGATGAAACTCAGTATAGAAACAGTTGTTGATCCGCCTGAATTTTCAAGTGCTTTAGAATCACTCAAATATTGTGATTATATTTTGATAGATACCATGGGATCAAGCCCGTATGATAAAGGGAAAATAGAAAAAATATATGAGTGCCTTAACAATAACACAACCGAGTATCATGTTGATGTTGTGCTTGTCATGCCGAGTTCTATCAAATATGAAGACTTGAAAATTACATATGAAAATTTTGCGCCTTTAGGGATAGATACTTTGATGTTTACAAAGTTAGATGAGACAAGAGGATTTGGAAATATTTTTTCACTCGCTTATGAGACGAAAAAGCCCATTAGCTATTTCTCTGTAGGACAAGAAGTGCCAGAGGATTTAGTCTCAGCAAGTAGTGATTTTTTAGTTGAATGCGTTTTGCATGGCTTTAATAGGAGTAAAGCATGATGGGAAATCAAGCACAAAAACTCGAAGAACTTGTTGCTTCAACAACAAAAGAGTCCGTAAAAAAGTCAAAAAAGACTCGTTTTGTGGCTATTACAAGTGGAAAAGGTGGTGTTGGAAAGAGTACAATTAGCTCTAATCTTGCATATACTTTATCACAACAGGGTTTGAATGTTGGTATTTTTGATGCAGATATAGGGCTTGCAAATCTTGATGTTATGTTTAATGTTAAAATCAAAAAAAATATTTTGCATGTCTTAAAAGGAGAAGCAACTGTTGCAGATATTTTAATTCCTATTACGAGAAATCTTATTTTAATCCCTGGTGAGAGTGGAGATGAAATACTCAAGTACTCGGATATGGCTCTGTTTGAACGTTTTATGCAAGAAGCACAAGTACTTGATAAATTAGATGTTATGATTATTGATACTGGGGCGGGGATAGGAGAACATATTCAAATGTTTCTTAATGCGGCAGATGATGTGATTGTTGTGACAGTTCCAGATCCTGCCGCTATTACCGATGCATATGCAACCATTAAAACTATAGCAACCTTACGAAGTGATATTGGTGTGATTATGAACCAAGTGAAAAGTGAAAAAGAGGCGAACGGTGTTTTTGAAAAAATTAAAAAAGTGGCTAAAGCAAATATCAAAAGTAAATTAGATTTAAAATTGTATGGAA
>JALWON010000410.1 GCA_027083475.1 Sulfurimonas sp. | reverse complement strand
CGGCAACTTAATCAACAATGAACCTAAACGCTACAAAGCGTGGGATGAGCAAAAAATCTATGAAAAGATGAAAGCAAACCGTAAAGATGCACCAAGCTTTACCCTGCACGATGGACCTCCGTATGCCAACGGGCATATTCACATCGGGCATGCACTCAACAAGGTACTCAAAGATATTATCATTAAACACAACTATTTCAATGGTAAATCTGTGCGTTTTACTCCAGGTTGGGATTGTCATGGACTTCCAATTGAGCAACAGGTAGAGAAAAAACTTGGCGGCAAAAAGAAAAAAGAGCTTTTAGAGACTGCCGAGATTCGTAAACTCTGTCGCGAACATGCTGCAAAATTTGTAGATATTCAAAAAGAGGAGTTTAAAACTCTTGGAATCCTTGCAGATTGGGAAAAGCCCTATGTCACGATGGACTATAAGTTTGAAGCCAACATCTACCGCACCTTGTGTTCTGTGGCAAAAAAAGGGCTTTTAATAGAACGCAGTAAACCTGTTTTTTGGTCTTGGGCAGAGCGAACAGCCTTAGCCGAAGCAGAAGTGGAGTATGAAGATAAAGAAGATTACTCAATGTTTGTTGCGTTTGAGCTTGATACTGCCTCCAAAGAAAAACTAGGCATCTCAGGCAGTGCTGCGCCTGTCATCTGGACAACAACACCTTGGACTATTCCTGCAAATACAGGAATCTCTCTCAATCCTGAAGAGGAGTATGTCCTCACAAGTGATGGATACATTGTTGCAAAAGCGCTTTTAAACTCTCTTGTTGAGAGTGAAGTTTTAAGTGGTACTATAGAGAGAACATTCCATGCAAAAGCGTTTGAAAACCTTACTGCTATTAATCCACTCAACCAAAGAGCATCCCGTTTAGTTTTAGGTGATCATGTTTTAGTAGATAATGGTACAGGATGTGTCCATACTGCTCCAGGACATGGTGAAGAAGATTATAAAGTAGGTCTTGTGTATGACTTAGATGTTATTATGCCCGTAGATGAGACAGGCTGTTATGATGAAACAATTGTACGAGAAAAACTCATTCCAAACGCAGAGGAGTTTGTAGGGCGTCACATTTTTAAATCAAACGAAGATTTACTTGCACTCATGGGTGATGCTGTTTTACAAGTGAGCCGTTTTACACACTCCTACCCACACTGTTGGAGAAGTCATACACCACTGATCTACCGTGCAACACGTCAATGGTTTATCTCTGTCGATGAAAAACCAGAGGGAGAAGATAAAACACTAAGAAATATTGCACTTGATGAGATAGAAAAAACTCTTTTTGTACCTGAGAGTGGAAGAAACCGTTTGACTTCTATGGTTGGAAACCGCCCTGATTGGTGTATTTCTCGTCAACGTGACTGGGGTGTGCCTATTGCATTTTTTAGAGTCAAAGCAACAGGGGAAGTCCTTTTAGATGAAAAAGTCCTCAACTTTACTGCGATGATTTTTGAGATGCAAGGGAGTGATGCTTGGTACTCTATGGACATCGCACAACTCCTCTACCCTGGTTCTGGCTATAAACCAGAGGAGCTCGAAAAAGTCACTGATATTTTAGATGTATGGTTTGATAGTGGTTCAACTTGGAACTCCGTGCTCAAGTCTCGTAACTATGATGCAGGAAAATACCAAGCTGATTTATATGTAGAGGGGAGTGACCAACACCGTGGTTGGTTCCAATCTTCACTTTTCCTCTCAAGTGCCGTAGAGCATAAAGCCCCTTATAAAGGTGTGCTTACACATGGTTTTACAGTCGATGAGAAAGGCGAGAAAATGTCCAAATCAAAAGGCAATGTTATCGCTCCTGAAAAGGTTTTAAAAGAGTATGGAAGTGAGATCTTGCGTTTATGGGTTGCTTCGTCTGATTATCAAGGTGACTTAAAAATCTCTCAAGGTATCTTAAAGCAGATTAGTGAAAACTACCGTAAACTCAGAAATACTTTTAGAATTATGCTCGCTAACATCAACGACCTTGAAACACTCACACCTTATGAAGAGATGGGGACACTTGATAAATGGATTTTAGGAGTTGCTTCTGAAGTACTTGGCGAAGTGCATGCATCTTTTAGTCAGTATGATTTTGTAAACGGCATGAGTCGTTTAAACAACTTCATTGCCAATGAACTCAGCGGAATGTATATCGATATGACAAAAGATTCCCTCTACTGTAATGCAAAAGATGGGCAACGCCGTAAAGCGAGTCAAAGTGCAATGGCGATGATAACCAAGTCACTCCTACTGCTTATGGCTCCTATACTTACTTATACTACAGATGAGATTGTAGAGAATGCTCCTGCTGTAATTACAGAGGGTGCGGAGACTATTTTTGACATGGTCTACACTCCTATACAAACAGGAGCATCTGACTTTGATGCAGAGTATATGACCAAAGCCCGCGAAGGCTTTGGAAGTGTTGTTGATAACTTGAAAAAAGAGAAAGTAATTAAAAGCACCCTTGAACTTGTGATTTATACAGAGTCTCAAACTGTTTTAGACCTGCAAGCAAATGATGCCCAAGATTGGTTTGTAGTGAGTGGCATTTTTGAAGACAAACCATCTATAAAAGCACTTGGTAGTTTTACAGTAGAAGATGACACATTTACAATTGCCAAAGCAGAAGCACACAAATGTCCACGCTGTTGGAAATTTCAAGCAGAACAAGAGGATTGTACTTGTAAACGCTGTGAAGAGGTGCTGAGTGCCTAACTTTGCAGAGCCTGTAAGTTTTTCATTTATAGGAGCTACTGTGGCTCTTATATTTGTGGGGGTAGCGATTGGGAT
>JALWON010000409.1 GCA_027083475.1 Sulfurimonas sp. | reverse complement strand
ATCATGCACTATCTTCTTGAGCGTTCTAAAAAAATCGCCATTGTTGCAGGTGCCTTACTCGTTGAGAACCATAAACACTACAATGTTACCTATCTTTTTGAAAATGGGCACTATAAAATTGCAAAAAAACTTGTACTTGTCCCTTTTGGCGAGTATATTCCCCTACCAAAATTTGCAAGACACTTCATCAATGAAACATTTTTTAGTGGAGCAAGTGATTTTGTCACCGCAAAAGGGCCAACAGATTTTATCATTAAGGGAGTGAAGTTTCGTAATGCAATCTGCTATGAGGCAACTTGTCAAGAGATTTATAAAGGCGATGTCAAATTTGTCATCGCTACAAGCAATAATGCTTGGTTTACCCCTTCTATAGAGCCAGTACTTCAAAGATTACTGCTCAAGTACTATGCTCGTAAAAATGGTGTCACCATTTACCATAGTGCGAACTACAGAGGAACAGGAGTTATTCGCTAACTACTCCCTCCTCTTTTTTCATAAATTCTAAAAAGAAAACAAGAAAAACACCTAAAATAATACTTGTCACAAACGCCACAATAACAATAAGTGCACGCTTAGGCTTACTCTTATCTTTAATATATGCCACAGAAGGCTCCGTTAAAACATCACACTGATAATAGACTTTTGACTGCATCATCACTTTATCTTGCAATATTTTTGAAATCATCCCAGAGAGACTTTTACGCAGTTCAAAAGCATCTACTCTTTGCATCTCTTTTTCAAAATAGTGGAGTTTGTTGTCTATAATTCTCAGATTATTATCGACCAAATACTTACTTGCATCTTTTAAAAAGGCATTAATCACTTTGGGAGGGTATATTCTATCACTATCCATATATGAGATAGTAATCAAAGCTGTTTTTTTGTCACTTGTGATAGAAAAATTACTTTGTACTTTTTTCACAACAGCAAAAACTGCATCTGCTTGATTTTTTACTTCTTGGGCATCAGACGATGAGTGAAAAAAGTCATAGACCCCTCGAATCCCTAGAGCAAAAACATAATTTTTATCTACATCTGTACTCATATAATGCTCAAGAATTTTATTTTTTAACACAAATCTACTCATAAATTCATAATTGTTTAAGAGTGAATTAAATGCTACATCAGGAGTCATGGAACCGCCACCCCCTATGCTTACACCAGCCATTGCAGCGAGCCCACCAAGACCGCCTAATGAGGGTCCTGAATCTTGAGATGTAGGAATAAGTACCATTTCTGATTTATAAACATTTGGTAACTTCAAAGCATACACTACTGTTAAACTTACGACAAGTACAACTACGCTTATAATTACTTTTTTGCCTCTTAAAATTGTCTGCCATAACTCTCGTAAATCAATCTCATCTTCTTCTATGTACTGTTCTTGGGCTTGCATTACAATACTCCCAATGTATGCATAGTCGCTGCTGTAATAGCGAAACTTGCTAAAATTCTTGAAATACTATCCCATAAATCAAGATTATTTGTTTCTTTAATGTAAACAGGAACAACAATAGTGTCTCCCCTTTGTATCTCTATAGGTGTACTAAACCAACTCTTATTCACTGGCTCACTAATCCCATTGGCATGTACTACATAAATATTTGATGCATCAGCACTTCTTGAGAGTCCACTTGCCATAGCAATATAGTCATCAACACTTTTCACCGCATCAAACACAAAAGATGTAGGGTTAAATACTTCTCCAAAGACAGTAATTGTATCAATTTGATTTGGAATAAAGAGTTTGTCTTTATCTTGCAGTACTAAATCAAACTTTGAATCCTTAAAATCTTTCAAATTTTTCTCCAAGTTTACACTCACTCGTCCAACAGGTGCATATTTTTTCGCCTCGGTAATTACATCATCAAGTGCTGCTGTTGTCGTTGTACTCACAGCTGCTTTTTTTGCATTTGCCGGCATTGCATTATAGAGTGCTAATTCACGTTTTATTTTTGCTAAAGAACGATTATACTCTTGCATCTGTCTTTTTCTGATACTCTCTCTTGTAAACACAGCCCCCTGTACAAAAGCCTCTTTTGTATAGCCTCCTGCACGCTCTATAACACTACTTAATTTTTCAGATTCACCAATAGTATATGTTCCTGGAAATTTTACAGCACCACTTAAAGTAACTGTTTTTTTCTCTCCCCAGTTAGGAATTTTATAGATTGTTACCTCATCGTATGGTTTGAGTCTGTATGTTTTTGCATCTGTTTTCGACAAATCTACATAAATGATTTTTTTCTTTCTCGATTGATCAGAACCAATATAATACCGAACAATTTCAAGCTTGTTTTTGTATGCCATTTTTGTCAAACCACCTGTCGCATTAATCAAGGAAGCAAGCGACATATCCTGCTCATAAAATACAACCTTTGGTTCAACAACCTCTCCTTTAATACTCACAGGATCAATCACATGTGTTTTGTAATAATCATACACCTCAACCTCATCATAAGGGTGGAGTTCTACATCGGCATCTTTTTTATAAGAGTAGTAATGGGTATGTGGCAATCCATCTTGAGTCTCTATAGTTGTCACTCGTACTTTGTCATCCATAATGCCATTTAAACCAGCTGCATTCACGGCATCTTTGAGACTCATCCCTTTAAAATATTTAAATTTTCCATCTTGAATTAAAATATCTCCAACAGTCGTAATATACAAATTGGTTTGTAAATCATTTGTATTAAAAATAAAAAGTTCATCTTGGGGTGCAAGTTTAATCTCTATTTCATTGTCGATAACTTTTTGTAAATCAAAAGATTTCACTTCATACTCTAAA
>JALWON010000408.1 GCA_027083475.1 Sulfurimonas sp. | reverse complement strand
TGATTTATGTACCTGTTTATCTGTTTTTTCTCCTATATAAATAGAGTATTGCATACTTTTGCTACTTTTGACAATGCCTAGCTCTGTATCAAAATATCTTAATTCCAAAGATGGAATTTTATAAGACTCATTTGCAACTATTTTAAATGTTTTTGTATAGATGTGTTTTGTACTATTTTTTGAGCTCATGATAAGATAGCTTGTCGCATGTTTTATGTGAAGTATCAGAAAGTCTAAGTTTTTGATATTGCCCACGCCTTGAAGTGTAAGAGTAAAAAGGATAGGTTTTCCTACTTCTGTTTGTGTTGTATTCACCTCTGAAGTTATTCTATAGTTGCCTATCGCTGTAATATCTTGAGGTAGTTTTTTCACTTCAAGGATAAGAGAGTTTGATTTTACAGAAAATTTTTGTGTATATTTGCTTCTGTTGTTAAAATGTTTATAAGCTTTTGTCAATTTTTCTATATTTGCATTGAGATTACCAAGTTCAAAAGTGCCACTGCTTCTAGCTATTAGAGCATAGTTTACCTCTTCTACAAAAAGACCTTTTGCATCTTTATAGTCTGATGAGTTTAACTCTTGTATGTCAAAATCTTTCATCTTCATCTCTGGGAGTTCATAATCCTCTAAATCTGCATAATGAAAGAGTAGTTTTAGATGACATTTTTCACCTATAAAAACACTCTTTTTATCAACTTGAACATTTAAAAAGTAGTCATTTGCTAAGGCATTTACTGCCATGAGAGTAAACAATAAAAAAAATATTTTAATCATTTTGCATTCCATGATCACTCACTCTATGTGTAGGTAATTTTTGTAAAAAAAGAAGTACTTTGTTTCCCTTTATCTTTTGCATCCACTTCTCCTCTTCATTTGGTATCACCCTGTTTAATCTTACTGTATAGTTTGAAGAAATCTCTCTTTGAGCCACTTTATAACTACTTGTGTTTTTTGGCAATTCATATTTTTGTCTTTTTCCCTTCTTTTTATTTTGTAATATCAAAAGCACTCTTTGAAGATTTTCTTGAGCCATCAAATCACTCTTTAGTTTCAGTGATAAGATATAGTATTTTTTTGCTGTATGAAGTTTATGCAATAAAAAATAAGCATTTGCAATATTATAATAGATATTTGCATTCAAATCTTTTTTATCTGTAAATGCTTGTTTATACTTTGTGATAGCCTTTTTATACTCTCTGTTTTTATAGAGTGCATTTGCTAGATTGTACTTTATCTGTTTAGTTTGAGACATCTGTTCATATATATTTATCGCAGATTTGTACTCTTTTTTTACATAAAATGCTTTGGCATCTGATAGTTTTTTAAAGTCTAATAAGTCTGCTTTTAACTCTGTATGCATGAAGTATATACTTAGTATTGACATAAAAAATAGACCCTTATACCTTCTTTTTAAATCATATTCAATAACATAAGTATATACTAAAAGAAACACTCCTATAAAGAGAAAATATAAATAAAAATGTTGAGAGGTTCTAAAATTACTCAAGGCAAGAATATCTACAGTCAGACTCTCTACATCTTTTTGTCCATAATCAAAAAAAGAAAAATTACCACCGCTTTCTAAAGATAAACTTTGTATCTTCTCTCCTTGAAGCATATCGCTGTTTATATAAAGTGAAGAGAGGATTATATGATGTTTTTTTAAAAAATCAAGCTCATCTGAAAAATCTTCTGTAGTACCGCCATCACTAAAAAGAAGTATATTCTTTTCATTATATACATGCAAAATAAACTCTGAACCTTCAAGAGCAGCAAAGAGGTTTGTACCTGAGTTTTGTGTAGGTTCTAAGGTTTTTATGAGAGACTTTAAAGTCTCTATATCTCTACTCATAGGATAAGCAAGATAGGCATTTTTGTTAAAAAGAATCAGAGCTACCTGTAGATGCTGCTGTCTCTGTAGAAATGCAACTATCTTTTTCTTTGCTACTTCAAACCTGCTTGGAAAAACATCTTGCTTACACATGGAGGGAGAAATATCAAGAGCAATTAGCAAAGGCTTTGATACATTTGTCTTCAACAGCTCTTTTGTATTATAGAATGATAATCCTAATGTGAGTAATAAAATAACTATGATAGCAAGATAAAGAAAGAATTGATCTCTCTTTTTTTCTAGTTCAGGATAGAGCAGAACTTTTTTAAACATATCTACAGAAAAAAGTTTTTTTATCTTTTGCGGTGATGTTTTTTGAGAAAAGTATAAAAAAAGTAAAAAAAAGAGTAAAGTAGGCATAATAAAATATTTATACTCATAATAGAGAACTTTTTTAGCAGTTTTATTTTCTGTTTTCGCTTCTAGTTTTGAAATACTTACATATACTTTTTGTAAATCTTTTTTACTATTTACCATAAAACTTTTCGCACCACTTTCATTGGCAATGAGCTTTAAAAGATTGTTGTTGCTTTTTCCTATACTTATAGTGTATATTTTTATATGCTCCTTATGTGCAAGTTTGAGAGCAATACTCAAAGGAACTTTACTAGCTGTATCATCTCCATCACTCAAGAGAATTATTATTTTTGTGGAGCTTGTACTCTTTTGTAAAAGTAGTGTTGATTGTAAGATACTATCTATAAGGGCTGTACTTTTTCCAAAAATTCCTACCGTAACTGCATTTACCCTTGATATAAGTGCTTGTGTATCGCTACTCAAAGCAGAAGCAACACCACTTCTATCACCAAAGAGGACTAAACCTATTGTATCTTTTTTACGTTCTTGTATAAACTCTTTGACAACACTTTTTACCACATCGAGTCTTGTTTTCTCATAATTATCAGCACTGAGTCCATTTAAACTCATAGAGCCACTTGTATCTATACTCAACACTATATCTAAAGTATGTTCGCTCTTGTCTACTTCTTGCACTACATATATGGGACTTGCCAATGCCATAAAAGCAAATACAATACTCAAAAAATGCAAAGATCTTACTCTACTCTTTTGATGAGTTTGTGCAGGTAAATTATCTACAATATTAGGAAGAAAGTAATACTGTTCTTTCACACGAAAGAAGAAAGCACTCCATACAAAAAAAGTTAAAAATAAAAATACAACAGGATATTCAAAAGTAAAAGATTGCATTATTCACTCATAAAAGCCATAAGTTTATGAAGAGCTAACTCATCAGTATAAATTTTTACAAATCGTACACCTAACTTTTTCCACTTTTCAAATAACAACTCATCCTCTTTTTCTAATTTTTTCGTGAGATTATAAACAGCCTTTTTATCTAAATTTACCTTAGACATTTTTTGCGTAAGTGGGTCTATAATATTTACTAAACCCAGTGGTATAGCCTTCTCTTCAAATCTATCTCTTATAACAATACAAACTATTTCATGCTTATTTGCTAATACTTGAAGATGTAACTCTTGGGCTTGGAAAAAATCTCCTAAGATGATGATGAGTGATTTTTGATTTATTTGTTTATAGAGTTGTTTGCTTAAGTCTTGATAATTTACTGCTTTAGCAAAACTATCATAAGAGGCTATCTTTTCCACAAACACATGTACATCTTCTAGCTTTTTAGATTTTCCTAAGGCTTGAAAAGTTGTGTCACTTCCTATATAGCTACTCAATGAACTCTGTTGTTGCACTGCTGCAAAAGAGAGGTATGCACAAACTTCACTTAAATAGTCCTGTTTCACTCTTTGTAAACCAAAATTCATAGAAGCACCAAGTAAAGGGGCAAGAATGATATTGAGCTCTTTTTCTTCTTGAAAAATTTTCACATAAGGTTTTGATAATTTAGCACTAACTATCCAATCGATAAAACGAATCTCATCTCCACTCATATACTCTCTTAAACCTAAAAAATCATTTCCTTGGGCTCTTTTTTTTGTAAACTTTGCTCCTGCTTTGTAAGAGAGTACATCTTTATGTACTCGTAGCAACATCTTATGTAACTCTTGTTTTGATGAAAAAAGAGATTTGAGAGGCATTTTAAGGTACTGGTATCATCTCAATAATATCTTGTAACACAGTATCAATATCAAGATTATTTACTACTGCCTCATAAGATAGCACTACTCTATGCCTCAATACATCTTTGACACACAGAATAATATCACTAGGAGAAACATACTCTTTACCTCGTAAAAAAGCCCTTGCTTTACTCGCTTTTATCAAGTCTATACTCGCTCTTGGACTTGCTCCAAAAGATATTTTTTTTTGCATTTTTCGTGTAGCAAAAACAAGCTTGATGATATAAGCTTCTAGTACCTCATCAATATGTATATACTTCACTACTTCTTTCATCTCAAGTAACTCTTCTACATAGAGTACAGGTTCTATCTTCTCAAAACTTGCATTTGCAGCTTTATGCGCAATGGCAAGTTCCTCTTCTTCTGTATTATACCCTACCATAATCTTAAACATAAATCTATCCAATTGAGCCTCAGGAAGTGGATAAGTTCCCTCTTGTTCCATTGGATTTTGTGTTGCTAAAACAAAAAAAGGTTCTTGGAGCTGAAAACTTGTATCTCCTAAAGTTATCTGTCTCTCTTGCATCACTTCTAGGAGTGCTGACTGGACTTTTGCGGGAGCTCTGTTGATTTCATCAGCTAAAAGAAGATTTGTAAAAAGCGGACCATGTTTTATATTAAAACTTCCAGAGTGCATATTATAAACTTCTGCACCAATAATATCTGATGGTAAAAGATCAGGAGTAAATTGAATGCGCTTAAATGTAAGTGCTAAAGCTGAAGCGATTGCTTTTATTGCTGTAGTTTTTGCGACTCCCGGTACACCTTCTAAGAGGATATGCCCATCACTCAAAAGGGCAATAAGCAGTGCATCAACTACATTTTGATGTCCAATAAGTTGTTTGTTAATCTCTTTTTTGAGTAAAACTAATTTTTCTTTCATAAAAACAGCTTATCTAAAAAGTATTAAATATGTGTAAAAATTAATTTCACAATCACTACATTATTGCTCTTTTATCAATCCAATTTGACCTAAAACAATTTTCAAAATATACATCAAATAGAGTATAATTCTACTAAAAATGGATAACTATGTGTATTTGTGGAAATGAAAACGATTTTAACAACTGTTGTGGTGCAATCATAGAAGGCACACGAAACCCAAAGAGTGCGGAAGAACTGATGCGTAGTCGCTATAGTGCTTATACTCTTGCCGATGGACGTTATTTGGTGCTGAGTAGTGCCAAAGAAAACCGCTATGAAGATGATGCTGAACTTATCGAAGAGTTTTCAAAATCTGTCGAATGGTTGAAGCTTGACATTTTACAAAGCAATCCAAACAGTGTAGAGTTTAAAGCGTATTATCGAGATAAAGAGAGTATAAAACTCCTCCACGAAAAAAGCAACTTTATCATAGAAGATGGCATTTGGCGTTATAAAGATGGAGAACTCTACAACACAAAAATTCAACGCAACGAGCCTTGTCCTTGTGGCAGCGGAAAAAAATATAAAAGATGTTGTGCACACTAAAGTGCTTTCACAAACACGAAGCTCTTTTTCACAAACCCATCTTTTTCATAAAATCGATGGGCATCTTCTCGCACGAAACCTGAAGAGAGTACTATATTTTCACACATCCCCATTTTGCCATAATCACTCAAGTACTCTAGCATCATCACCCCATACCCCTGCCCTCTATACTTTATATCTGTGACAAGGTCAAAAACATATAGATGGCGTTTATGGTATAAGTTTGTCTGCACAGCGACACCTGCATAACTGATAAGTTCTGCCTTTTCAAATATGCCTATCATTTTATACTCCATATGTCGCATATCATAAATAAGGTCTTCAAACTCTTGATAACTCAGCTCATTTCTCAGTTGCACAACTACACTATAGGCACTCTCTAACTCTTTTAAATCTAATTCTCTAATTTGCATATAAAAGTTTACAATAAATTCGATACAATTATAATAAGAGGAGGCAATGATGCAAAATAAAAATTATTACAACGTCATTATTGTTGGTGGGGGCATCTCTGGGACTGCCCTCTTGTTTACACTCGCTAAATATACAAATATTAAAAATATTGCACTTTTTGAAAAGTACGATACCATCGCTTCGCTCAATTCAAACGCAAAGGGTAACTCACAGACCCTTCATTGTGGAGACATTGAAACAAACTACACCTTAGAAAAAGCCATTAAAACCAACAAAACAGCTACAATGGTTGAAAACTATGGCAAGCTTTATGGGTATGAGAACAAGTATATGTTCAAAATTCCAAAAATGGCACTCGGTGTTGGGAAAGAGGAAGTGAAATTTATCAAAAAAAGGTACAAAAAGTTTAAAAAAGCTTTTCCATATATGGAGTATTGGGATAGAAAAAAACTTGCACAACTAGAACCGGCACTCCTTAAAGGCAGAGATAAAAATGAAGATATTGCAGCAATGGGAACAACAAAACGCTGGAGTGCTATTGACTTTGGAGAGATTGCCAAAAGTTTTGTCGAAAATGCACAAAAAGAGAATGACACTATTGATATTTATTTGAAAAAAGAAGTTGAAAGTATAAAAAAAATAGGCGATAAATTTGAACTTATGGTTGCAGGCGAACACTACTACAGCGACTATGTTGTTGTCAATGCAGGTGCACATTCACTGCTTTTAGCACATCAAATGGGACATGGGGAGGATTACTCTTGTCTTCCTGTGGGAGGAAGTTTTTACTACTCCAAAATAGATTCACTCAAATCAAAAGTTTATACCATCCAAAATCCCAAACTCCCTTTTGCAGCCATTCATGGAGACCCTGACATCGTCCACGGCAATACCATTCGTTTTGGACCTACCGCTATTGTCCTGCCAAATCTTGAACGCTACCATGGCTCGCACTTCTTAGATTTTTTAGAAACCCTCGCTCCCTCAAAAGAGGTGATGGAAGTTTTTTATGATTTGATGCATGATGATGACATCAGAGAGTATGCCATCAAAAACTTTCTCTATGAAGTCCCTGGCATTCGAGGAAAACTTTTTGCAAAAGAGGTACAAAAAATCGTCCCCTCTATGGGTGAAGATGACATAGAATTTGCAGAAGGTATCGGAGGACTCCGCCCACAAGTCATAGATAAAAAAGCAAAGAAACTCTTTTTAGGGGAAGCAAAAATCACAACAGGAGAAGGCATTGTTTTTAACATGACCCCCTCCCCTGGAGCAACAAGCTGTCTTGGCAATGCCTACAAAGACACCCAACTCATTTGTGAATTTTTAGGAGCAAAATTTAAAAAGAAAAAATTTCATCGTGAATTAGTTGCGCCAAAAGAGTATTTAAATAAGGAGACATTATGAAACCTACAGTAACAATGAGAGACAATAGAACAGGCAAAGAGTATGAATTTGAGATAAAAGAGGCAACTCGTGGACCGAGTGTCGTAGATATTTCTAGCTTTTATGCCCAAACAGGAATGTTTACTTTTGACAATGGCTACACCTCAACTGCAAGCTGTCAATCAAAAATCACCTTTATTGATGGTGCTAAAGGAGAGCTGCGTTATCGTGGGCATACCATAGAAGATCTCGCAAATAACCACTCCTATCTTGAGACATGTTATCTACTTTTAAATGAAAAACTCCCCACAAAAGAGGAATCCTATGCTTTTGATTTAGAACTGCGCCATCGCTCTTTTTTACACAATGAATTAACCCACCTTTTTGATGCGTTTCCCACAGGAGCACACCCTATGGCAACACTCTCTGCTGCTTCTGCATCGCTTTCGACCTTTTTTTACAACCACTTAAATCCTCAAACAGATAGTGAGTACCAAGAGATGGCACGCCGTATTGTTGCCAAAATGCCGACAATTGCTGCGTTTGCCTACAGGCACTCTATTGGGGCTGCATTTATTCAACCTGACATTAACAGAAGTTTTACAGAGAACTTTTTGTATATGCTGCGTGCCTATCCACATGAGAGAATGCACATAGATGTAGAGGGAGAGCGAACTATTCGCCCTATTGAAGTTGAAGCACTCGACACTATTTTTACCCTCCATGCAGACCATGAACAAAATGCCTCGACAAGTACTGTTCGAGGAGTGGCTTCAACAGGTGCACACCCTTATGTAGCCATTAGTGCAGGTATCTCTGCACTTTGGGGAAGAGCCCATGGGGGAGCGAATGAGTCTGTCATCAAACAGCTTGAAATGATAGGAAGTGTAGAGCGAGTCGATGAGTTTATAGCCCGTGCAAAAGACCCCAATGATGCGTTTAGACTTATGGGCTTTGGACACCGTGTCTATAAAAACTTTGACCCAAGAGCCAAAATACTCAAAGGCCTCCAAGACAAACTCAAGGATGAACTCAACTTAGATTCAAACCTGATGCAAATCGCCAATAAAATAGAACAAATTGCACTGAGTGATGAGTACTTTATAAAACGCAAGCTCTACCCTAACATTGACTTCTACTCTGGTGTTATTTTAACAGCACTCCAAATTCCAAAATCGATGTTTACCCCTGTTTTTGTCATTGGAAGAACGGTTGGATGGATTAGCCAATGGATAGAGTTTAAAAAAGATACAAACACAAAAATTGCCCGTCCTCGACAACTCTATCTTGGAGAATAAGGGCACTTCTAAAAACCCTAGTACCTCTCAGAGGGAAGAAAAAAAGATGAGATTGTGCAAAAGCTTTTATGAGTCATAGCCGTAGCTATGGCGATGAAAAGTTTTGTGCAAGATCGCTTTTTTTATCCCTCCCTTCGGGTAACACAGAGGTACTAGGGTTTTTAGAAGTGCCCATAATCAAGTTTTAAACAATTCTTAGCTATAATCGCGAAAAATTATAGAAAAAGAGTTTCATATGGTAACAGTTCAAAACCTCACAATGCGCTATGGCAATAGAGTTTTATTTCAAGACATCAATCTCAAGTTAGACCGTCACAAAAGATACGGTCTCATAGGGGCAAATGGAGCAGGGAAAACCACTTTTTTAAAAATTCTCTCTGGAGAAATTAACGAGTATGAGGGTGAAGTCATCATCCCTAAAGCAAATAAAGTGGGTGTTCTTGGGCAAAATCAGTTTGCTTTTGAAGATTTTACTATCATGGATGCAGTACTCTATGGAAATAAGCGTTTATATGATGCAATCAAAGAGAAAGAGGAGCTCTATGTCACTGGCGACTTTGAAGATGATGCAACAAACAACCGTTTAGCAGATTTAGAGGTAATCTGTGTAGAGGAGGACCCTACCTATGAATACGATGTAAACATTGGGAAAATTCTTGCCAATGTCGGTATTCCTGTTGAAAATCATAATGACCTCATGTCCACATTAGACAGTGCCGATAAATTTAAAGTTTTACTTGCTCAGGTCCTCTTCCCAAAACCAGATGTTCTTTTCCTCGATGAGCCTACCAACAACCAAGATATAGAGACAATTAGCTGGTTAGAAAATGAACTCCAACGCCATGAGGGAACAATGGTGGTTATCTCTCACGATAGACACTTCTTAAACGCAGTTGTAACAAATATTTTGGATGTTGATTACCAAAAAATCCGTGAATTTACAGGAAATTATGATGATTGGTACCTTGCAGCCAATGTGATGGCAAAACAGCTTGAACTTGACAATGCAAAAAAACAAAAAGAGAAAGAGCAACTCGAAGCCTTTGTCCGTCGTTTCTCTGCCAATGCTTCTAAGGCAAAACAGGCAACATCCCGTCAAAAACAGCTTGATAAACTCCAAATAGAAGATATTAAACCCTCTTCACGCCGTGACCCTTCCATCGTTTTTAAAGCAAAACGCACTATGGGTGATGAAGCACTCCAACTTGAGAACATCTCCCACTCTTACGGTGAAAACCATGTTCTCAACAACATTTCACTCAAATTTGAACCCGATGAGAAAGTAGCGCTCATTGGTGGCAATGGTGTTGGTAAATCAACACTCATTAAAATTATGATGGAAGAGATAAAACCGACTGAGGGAACTGTGACTTGGGGTGCAACGATTGAGCCCTCTTACTTTCCTCAAGATACCGCAGACATCATTGAAGGCGAAGGAACACTTTATGATTGGTTACGAGCCTTTGACCCTAAACGCGATATAGCAGAGATACGTAACTGTCTTGGGCGTATGCTCTTTAATGGAGAACAGCAAGAAAAATCAGTTGTCAGTATCTCTGGTGGGGAAAAACATAGAATGATGCTCTCTAAAATGATGCTTGAGAATGGAAACTTTTTAGTGCTTGATGAACCATCAAACCACCTTGACCTTGAGGCAATTGTTGCTTTGGGTGAAGCACTCCATGAGTTTAAAGGCAATGTTATCTGTGTCTCTCATGACCGTGAGCTCCTCGATGCCTTTGCAAATAGAATCATAGAAATACAAGAAGATGGGAGTGTTGTAGACTTTAAGGGCTCTTATGAAGAGTTTGCAGAAGCTAGAGCCAATGCAAAAATATAAAAATCACTTAGGCTTAGGGATAGCAGGCAACTTTGCCCTGCATCTTGCACAAGCTGGAGAGCTTGAAGAGTTTAAAGATATTATCACTGCTGAAGAGGCTGCTCCCAAGGGGATGTTTCCTTTTTACCTCCCAAACAACCCAAACACAACAGCAAAACCTCTGCTAAAAACCTATCCACTCTCTCACGATACTATACAACTACCAAGAGAAGCTGTGAACGTACAAGCAGAGCCAGAAGTGGGTCTGCTTTGTAACATAGCGTATAGCGATGGCAAAGTCACAAAAATCACCCCCACTCATTTTGGGGCTTATAATGACTGTTCGATCCGAGTTGCGGGTGCAAGCAAGATTAGTGATAAAAAAAACTGGGGGTATGCTTCTAAAGGCTTGAGTGCTACCCTTTTTGCTATTGACACCTTTGAAGCTGGTGGAATCATGGACTCCTTTAGTATCTGTAGCTTCTTGCGACGAGACAATCAACTTACACCCTATGGGGAAAATGTCACACTCAATGGCTACAGTTACTTTTATAATAAACTCACAGAGTGGATGATACACCAGATCAATACACAAAAAGATTTTGGTCCCCTTGAGCCACTCAGTACATATATACAAGCCTGTAACTACCCTGCACAAGCCATTATAAGCATAGGAGCAAC
>JALWON010000407.1 GCA_027083475.1 Sulfurimonas sp. | reverse complement strand
ATGAAATCTTGCTCTTTTTTTGGAAGATTTGTGTAAAAACTGTTTTGTATGGCTGTTTCAAATTTTTGTAAATATAATGCTTGTTTCATCTTTGAATTTTAACAAAGATAGCTTAAAAAGGGGGGGGCAAGGAACACTGTGTTATAATTTGTTTTAAATAAATTGAGGAGATAGTTTTGAAAAAACTTCTTTTTTTAGGAATGCTGAGCTGGACTTTTGGTGTGTTGCAAGCAGAAACACTGCAGGAGGCTTTGAAGCAGGCAAAAGTAGATGGGGAAGTCAAAGTTGTTCACTACTCACGCGATGCGACAAACTCGGCGATTTTTGGAAAAAACAACTGCTCCATGATATAAAAGCACAAAATCTCAATATTGACTCGAAAAGTTCGCAAATAGATTCCATACTGCGTTCTTTGTCAAAGGTCTTAATGCAAAGAACGAAAAAGATGCATTAATATCTTTTTAACACCATTTTATGTAATATATCTTACAAATTTATAATGAGCGAGATAATATGAAAAAAATATTGATTTTAGGTGGTGGGTTTGCTGGTGTAGATGCTGCTATTCATCTACAAAAAATGAAATATGATGTAACTCTAGTGAGTGATAGAGAGTATTTTTACATCTATCCAACTTCGATTTGGGTGCCGACACATGAGAGTGAATTTTCAGAAGTTTGTCTTGATTTGAGTGAACTCCAAAAAGCACATGGTTTTGATGTCCTCATCGATAAGGTCGCACAGATAAATGCAAAAGAAAATCAGGTAACTTTAGAGAGTGGGAATGTTATTGCAGATTATGATTATCTTATTCTTGCAATGGGGGCTTCTAAGATGAAGCCAAAGGGAGTGGAACATACCCTCTCTATCTGTGGTGCTCCAGAACAAGCACTTGGTATTCGTGATGCACTTGATAAGCTTGTTGCACAAGGGCATGGAAAAATTGCGATGGGCTTTGGTGGGAATCCAAAAGACACCTCCGCCGTGCGTGGTGGACCAGGATTTGAGCTACTGTTTAATGTGCATAATATGCTCAAGAAAAAAGGTATACGTGACAATTTTGAACTCACTTTCTTTGCACCAATGCCAGAACCTGGAAAACGCATGGGTCCACAAGCTTTAAAAATGATGGATGTTATGTTTAATAAACTAGGCATTCAAAAGCATTTTGGGAAAAAAATTACAGGCTTTAGCGAGAAGGGAACAAACTTTGAAGATGGCTCAACACTAGAAGCAGATTTTACCATGTTTATTCCTGCAGGAGACGGGCATGATGTCATTAAAGCATCTGACTTGCCAACAAACGCAGCGGGTTTTGTAAAAACAGATGATTTTTCTTGTGTTTTAAATGCAGATGGCACCCCTTCAAATGTCTATGCTGTAGGGGACATTGCTTCACTTGAGGGTTATGGTTGGCGTGCAAAACAGGGACACATCGCTGAGGTTATGGCGAAAAATGTTGCGCACAATATAGATGCCCGCGAGCATGGTCGTGACGACTTTAAAGGCTATCATGGACACTTGAATATCTTATGTGTGATGGATAGTGGGGATGGTGCGGCATTTGTCTATAGAGATGAAAAACGAGCCTTTATGTTTCCTATGCCAGTCGTAGGTCACTTGCTTAAAAAAGGGTGGGGCAAATACTGCCGTTACTCAAAACTCGGAAAAATTCCTCGTATTCCAGGGATGTAGGTCTCAAAAAGAGAAGAGAGACAAGCTTAGCCTTGCTTCTCTTTTTCCTTGCGTTTTTGCTTCATTTTTTGTTTGGCAAGGGCACGCATATCTTCAGTAGTATCACTCTCATCCATAATTTCAACACCCAAAATAGTCTCAACACAATCTTCAAGAGTCACAATTCCATCCGTTTGGTCATAGTTGTCTGTCACTAAGAACATATGCTCTTTTTTTGCAATGAACATATCGAGTGCTTTACTTACAGGAATGTTTTCATTGATGGAAAACATTTTCTTTTTGATAGAACCAAGTGTAACTGTATCATCTTGCAGGGCTTGTTGGAAGATTTTTTTTGTCATGACGATACCTGTAACATTTTCGATAGAGTCATGAAAAAGGGGAATACGTGAAAATTTAAAGATAGACTCTTGCGTTTTGATAACTTCTTTGATGGGCATATTTTCATCCAATGCAAAAACAACAGAACGGGGTGTCAGAATCTCTGAGACTTTGATGTTGTCAAGATTTAAAATATTTTCAATGACATCAGACTCTTGCTCATCAATGACTCCCTCATCTTCACTTTGGAGCATACTCTCTAAAAGTTCCTCTTTTGTAAGGGAATTTGCATCCTCTTTTCCTGCTGAAATTTTGTTCGTAACGGCAAGTGTTGTGAGGATGATAGGGTAGGTAATCCATATAAAAACACGAATAAATTGTGCAGAAATAGGGGCAAGGCTTTTCCAATAAATTGCCCCAATGGTTTTTGGAATAATTTCAGAGAGAAAAAGAATAGCAAAAGTAAGCACAACTGAGACATAAACAACTGCATCATTCCCAAAAATAAGGGAAGCCTGTGCACCCACAGCAGCAGCCCCTAACGTGTTTGCAATGGTGTTGAGGATGAGGATTCCTGCGATTGATTTGTTAATATTTTCTTTGTGATGACGCAGAAGTGCCCCTACATTTGGTCGTTCTTTTTCAAGAACAGAGACATAGGACATGTTGACAGAGAGTAAAACAGACTCCAAAACTGAACAGAGAAAAGAGATCCCTACTGAGAGTACAAAAAAGAGTATTAAAAGTTCCAAGTGTTACAAATTCCTTATAAAAGTATATATGTTGCTAGCCCTAAAAAGCTAAAAAA
>JALWON010000406.1 GCA_027083475.1 Sulfurimonas sp. | reverse complement strand
AAAAACTGAGTTCACTATCTTCCATATAGAGTGCTTTTTTACTTTTGACATAAATATCTAAAAGTTCACGCAGTCCATAAAAAAAGTTTTGCTCTTTGGCTCTGTTGTATGCCTTGAGTGCATCTTGAATTGTTTGCAGGTAACGATCCATTTCAGGAGTAAAACATTTGGAAAAGGTACGATAATTAAGACTCTCTCTACCGAGCCAACTCTTTGCTTGTAACTCGGCAAAGTTCTCTGCTTGGACTGCTTTTAAAACAGTACTTGAGGCACTCTTACAAGATGTAACTATTTTTTTAAGTTCTGCAAACGCAAGCATGGCATTTTGCTCATGCACCTGAAGTGATTGTGGAGTAAAAACAAGATGTGCAAGTTCCTCTTTTTTGACATAAAAAGCATCTAAAAGATGAAAAATATCTCCGAGCCTTTTTTTAGACTCTAAAGAGAGATTAATGAGGGTCTTGCGTTTGCCTGCAACACTCACTTCTTTTAAAAATCGTGACATGAGTTTGAGTTCGTGTTGTGCGGCAAAGGTGGTGAAATCAGGCATCAAAGAAGCATAAAGAGAAAACTTGCGTAAAATTTGTGTAAAAAAGCTATCAATCGTCATAATTTTAGAGTGTGCATTTAAAAATTCATTTAAAATTCTTTGACGATTTTGTAAAAGATAGGCTTCACTCAGCTCTGTTACTTTTGCAATCTCTGCTAATTCACCCCGAGACTCTAACTCTTCAAGGGTTACAACAACCCGCTCACTCATCTCACGAGCCGCTTTGTTGGTAAATGTCAATGCCAAAATCTTCGAAGGCTCTGCCCCTTTAAAAAGTAAAGAGAGGTAGCGAACGACAAGCATAAAAGTTTTCCCACTCCCAGCACTTGCCTCATAGGCGAGGTTATTGATAAACATTAAAATTTCCTCCAAAATGAACTACTCAAAAGCACAAACACTGTATACATTTCCAATCGTCCTATAATCATCGCAATAGAGAAAAAAAACTTATCAAAATCATTAAAAAAAGCAAAATTATCAGAGGGTCCCACAAGGGAAAATCCCGGTCCCACATTACCGACTAAAGCAAAGGCAGCCGAAACAGCACTCATGGCATCAAATCCTCGTGCATAAATATAAATAGTCACAAACATAACACTCAACATAAAAAGAGCGAAAAAACCAAAAGTAGAGGCTAAAATCCGTTCTTTTTGTTTTTTTCCATCCACAAAAACAGAAATAATACTTTGTGGATGCAAGATGCGTTTGAGTTCTGAGGCAAGTGTTTTAAAAATAATAACATAACGAATCACTTTCACACCGCCAGCTGTTGAACCTGCGTTTCCTCCTATCATCAATCCTACAAAAATAATAGCCACTGCTAAATGCGACCAATTACCATAATCAATAGTTGCAAAACCTGTGGTTGTCATCACTGAGGCTATGGTAAAAAAGGAGTGTTTTGCTCCATCATAAAAGCTATCACCACTCATATCCATATGGGTAAAAGTGAGTGCTAAACTCAAAAAGAAAAAGAGGTTAAAATACCATCGTAACTCCTCTGCTTTATAGCCGCTCACATCTCTATGGTAGAGTTTTAAATGTGCTAAAAAGTTAATACCTGAGAGCATCATAAAGATGGTTGTTGTCCAAATAATGCCATCATTTGTAAAATAGCCTAAAGAGTTGTTTTTTGTAGAAAATCCCCCTGTAGAAATTGTTGAAAATGCATGGTTCAAGGCATCAAACCAACTCATCCCAAAAAATTTGAGCAGAAGCATATCGACAACAGTTAATAGTAGATACACCAGCCATAAACTCAGTGCTGTATCTTGAATTTTGGGTGTCAATTTTTCAAGTTCAATACCTGTTGCCTCTGCTTTAAAGAGCGACAAACTCCCTGTAGGATTTATCATTGAGAGCAATCCGACTCCTAAAACAATGACCCCAAGACCACCCATCCAGTGCATTAAACTTCGATGAAACAAAAGCATATGAGGTAAGGACTCAATATCACTAAAAACCGTTGCCCCTGTTGTGGTAAACCCGCTGATTGCTTCAAAAAATGCGGACATAAAAGAGATGTTTGTATAGAGGTATAAGGGAATAGCCCCTGCAATCCCAAGTAAAATCCATAAAAGATTAACAATTAAGATACTGTCTTTTACTTTGAGTGTGAGTTCATGTTTATATAAAAAAAGAAAAAGGATGAGATTAACAAGAAAAAAAAGTCCATCAAAAAACAAAAATTGTTGATAATCTTCATGATATAGAAGTCCAACAAAAACATCGAGTAAAAAAATAAGCGAAACTGTCATGCCAATCAAAGCAAGAACTTTTATAATGTTTTTAAAGTTCATAAATCCATTGCTTCACTTTTGCACTCTCTTTACTCTCACAAAATGCCAAAATAGCATCATTCTCTTGCACTTGAAATGTTTGTGTCCATATATGTAGTTTTTCGTTACGTAAAAAGAAGAGTTGCGAGTGTTGTACCTTTGGTGCTTTTATATTTTGACCAATATAAGGAGAATCTGCAAAGAATTTACGCATTTGAATATTTGCCTTGGAACCACAATAACTCTTCTCTATGACAACACCATTGGAGCCAATCTCTTCCATAATTTTATTATAAGCACTCATTTTTGTCCCACGTACTACAATAATCCCAAGCGAATGCATTAAGGAGTAGTACTCCATTTCATTATTAATTGCCATCACCTTTTGAATGCCTTTTTCCCGTGCCTCAAGACATTTAGCAATATTATACTCATCTTTATCCGTTGCACAGATAAAAATATCAGCACTCTCTAAACCCTCATCCTCAAACAGTGTCTCTATACCATACTTAGAATAAATCACAGAGGCTCTCCCCTCTAAAGCTTCATCAGCAGCTTCACAAAGTGCAAAATCTTTTTCAATGAGTTTGACACTTTTGTTTGCCTCCACAAGCTCTTTTGCAATGGCGGTACCAAGTTCATTTGCACCATACACAACACATCTTTGCATACTACTCTCATGGTTTTCTTCAAGTTTATGGCATACGGCTTGAATATCTGCCTCTAAACCAAAGAAATAGACTAAATCATTGCGTTCTATAAAAGTCGGTTCTTTAGGAATAAAAAACTTTTTCTCTCGCTCTATTCCCACTAAAGCTACTTTTTGTGTATCAAGTTCATTGGTATGCATAATCTGCGATGCACGTATGGAAATCAATCTTTGATTTGTATATTTAAAAAACTTCACATTGTTTGCTAAGGGGAACTCTAAAAGAGAAGCAATTGTTGCAGATGTAAGCTTGATTGGATAAATAAATTTGTATATATCAAGTTTCTCTTGGACTAAAGTGTCTCCATAAAAATGATTCTTAATGCGGACTATCTTTTTCTCTATGAGTAAAACAGAATCTGCCATGAGTGTTGCCACCAAATTCACATTATCTGCGTTTGTCACAGCTATAAAAAGGTCTATATCTCTCGATACAAAGTGTTCATACACTCGAGAATCTTCTACATCACCGCTCAAAGGCATGATGTCTAAACTCTCTTGAATCCTATGCAGGGCTTCTTGGTTTTTATCTATGATTGTAACATTGTGCCCGATGCTGAGTGTTTTTGCAAGATTAAATCCAACTTTTCCAGCACCAGCGATAATTATGTTCATGATTATTCAGCAGGATCTTGCTCTTTTCTACCGATTTTTTTCAAGTATAAAAAGAGTCCTAAAAGCCCAAGCAGCATCACAACAGAAAAAATCTTCTCACCAAGATAAAATTTTTGTTCTATCTCTTGTTCTTGAGAAAAACAGTAAGGTACTTCTTTTGTAATTGTTGGTTCAATTTCTCCTTTTTTTGCTTCCAAAATTGCTAATTTTACATCTTTTACAAGTTGATTGATACCATTAAGATAGCGGGTCACTTTCCCCTCAGGAGAAAGCACAATCAAAGTAGCTGCATGCATATAATCCACTTTTCCCTCTGGAGAAACTTGCTTTTTAAAACTAAAACCAACTGTATCGGCGAGAATACCCGAACTATTATTTTCACCAATTACAAAGTGCCAAGCATCTTTGATATAATCCCGATGAATAGCATTAAGAATATTCTTGCGTTTTGCTGCAGCAAGATTAGGGGTTTCGTTCTCATTAAAACCAACTGTCACAACCTTATAATCTGTATTTTCAGCTAATTGTAATCTACCGAGCATATCTGCCATTTGGTTCAGTTGTGGACTACAAAGCCCTGCACATCTATAATAATTGAGTGTTAAAAGGGTTACTTTGCCTTCCATCAACTCTTTGAGTGTTTTTGTTTGTCCATCAGAATCGATAAACTTTAAATTGAGAGGTACCATTGCCCCTAATTTTTCATTGATTCCAATAGTATTTGCTTGTAAAAATGTTACAACGAATGTTAAAACTAAAAAAAACTTTTTCATCTACTCTTACTCCCTTATTTTCTACTTTGCATTGTACAAAAAATTTCTTTATGCTAGGTAAAGATGGGCTATTATTATCTTTACTTTGCTAAAATGACTGAAAATTATTTTAGGATTTACCACTATGTATAAACAGCTTCTCTCTGCCCTCCTCCTATCAAGTACCCTTCTCCATGCTTCTCATGAAGCAGAGATCAAGCAAGAAGCAAAAGATGCTATCTTGAAACTCAAATCAACCCTGCAAACACGACTCAAAGCAAATTTACAAAAAGGGGGTGTTCTCCAAGCTGCTGCATTTTGTTCTCGAAAGGCACAGTCTATCACTCATGAAGTCAATGTCAGTTTTGCAAAAGAGACACGTGTGCACAGAACCTCGCTACACTACCGTAACAGTGAAAACTCTCCAAAATCAGATGAGCGAATAGTCCTAGAGCAGATGCAAAAAGATTTTGATGCAGGCAAAAAACTGCCACAACTCCTCGTAAAACAGACAAATGAAAATACCTATAAAGTTTACAAACCTATTTTCATCAACAAAGGGGTTTGTCTCAAATGCCATGGGGATATCACACACAGAGATGCAAGTGCCTATAAAACAATTCTCAAAAACTATCCGCAAGATAAAGCTATAAACTACAAAATGGGAGACTTACGCGGTGCATTTGTCGTAAAAATTGTGCAGAGATAAGCTATTATCTCCCGCACATAAGTGCATATTCACAAAACTGACATGCTTTTAAGTCTTCACATTTTTGGAAATTTACTTCTTCAAGGGTGAGTAAATCTTTGATGTTTGCTTCTAAAACAGCAAGTTTTTCTTGCAAAAAACTCTCAGGAATAATTTGTGACTCTTTTAAGTCATAAAAACCACAGCTTACATTACCAAGTTCACTTGCTAAAAGGTAGTAAAATTCAAGCTGAAAATCTGTTGCCTCTGTGAAATTATTTTTATTGTAGAGTGTATAACTTCCTGTTTTATAATCAAGTACCGCTATTTCATTGCCGCGTTTATCGATTCTATCGATTTGACCAATGAGCTTGATACCTGCAAAATCTACCTCAAAACTCTCTTCACACTTCCAAACTTCCCAACCCTGTGCAAATCGTTCTATTTCCACTTCACAAAATGCCTCAAGCCGTTTTTTTTGTAAAGCAATCAAATAACTCTCAAGTTCACTCTCTCCTTTTTGTGCATCCAACTCTTTGGCTAAATCATGCTGGAGTTCTTGTGCATCGTCATAAGCATTGCGTTTTGAATAAAGTGCTTTGAGTGCAAGATGCACTGCATTGCCTATTTCATGCTCTTGTGGCATATCTTTTGGTATTTCATGCCCTCGAAGATGCGCAACATAAGCATGGTAATACTTGCGTTTGCATGTTAAAAAAGTTTTGAGTCGTGTGTTTGAGAGTTTCACACCCTGAAAACTATAAGGCATTTGTATCTCTTTTTCTACGAGCTTTGCTGCTTTTTTTTGCTGAAACAGGAGCTGTGCATAGTCCACTTCATCATATCTATTTTCTGTTTGTATATGGAGTTGCTTTAAAAAGCGTGAGGCACTGCTCTCACTTGAATCAACATAACTTATGGCTACCTCTTTTGCATTGTTAATGAGCATGGCATAGTAATGTTTTTGCAGGTTCTCTCTATCGCTCATGGTAGGGAGATTCGCATTTTCTCGTATTTGCGTATTTAAAAACATATCTTTGTCACTGGGTTTAGGAACATGCTTATCATTAAAATCTACAATGATTACACCGTCAAATTGTACCGAACGGGTCTCTAAAACTCCCATAACAGTAATCTTTCCACCGCGAATATCATCCAAACTTCTTGAAGCTAAACGCGACATAAAGAGGCTCATAAGAGATTTCAAACTTAAATCCTGCAAAGAAGGGAGTATATATTTAAATTTATGCACCTCTTCAAGAAAAATTTTTACTTCTCTTTTGTTACTAAATTCTCCGCTGAGCTCCTCTAAAAATGCAAGAAAATCAAATGCTTGTAAGGACTTACTATATATGCTCAACAGTTTCATATAAACCGTATCGCCTACTCTTTGTACTCTATGATAATTCTCTTGAGATTTTTGCTCTATGGCTTTTATGCTTGCACTTAAAGTGCTATAAAGCTGTGAGTTTACAAAGGGCTCTCCCATGGCAAAGTTATAGTTTCCCTTTGTATCAAAACTCCGAAGAAGTGGTGCAAAAGATTCATCAGGTAAAATCACTGCAATATTTTCAGGTTTATACCCCTTTTGCACAAAATCATACACTTTCTTCTTCACAAATGCAACTTGGAGTAGCGATTCACTCAAACTTTCACTTGAAATATTGTGATGTGTACTCATTTTTTCTTGCGAGAGGATTCGCTTATCATTGAAAGAGAGTCTATAAGTATAGCCCTCTTGGAGGCTAAAGTCACTCAAAAGCGATTGCATTTTCTTGTTATAGGGTGTTGTTGTAAAAAGTAATTCGAGTTGCATATACTCACAAGCTTGCTCTAAGAGTTGTAATTCAAACTTGGTGAGATGTCCATCTACTTTAATCACTACTCGGGTATGGCGCTTGGCATATGAGATATTAAAACGGTAGAGTTTTGGTAAAAAAATTCTATCAAAAACTTTTCGCTCTTTGCAAAGCTTTTCATACCGATAGTACAACTCTTTTAAAATGCTTATATGCTCCTCATACTCAGCATATCTATCTGCACTCTCTAACGCTTCTATAGCATAAAGCTCTGCACTCAACTCTTGAAAAAATTTAAAAATATAACTACTGTTTTTTGTAAATGTAAAAAAGTTTCTCTCAATTTGCAAGCTAGAAAATGCAGAAAAATCTGAGGCTTCAAGAAGTAAAAGTATACGTGAATCTTCATCCATCACTTGATAATCTTGCACCAAGCAAAGATTACTCATAAACTCATGCATAGTGAGATAATTTGGTAAAAAAGAGAGTTGTCTCTGAGCATGTAACTGCTCATAGCGAATAGCACGAGCAGAGGGGAGAACAATAGTTGTTGTATCCATTGTTTTTCTAATACTCTGAGAAAATTTTGTTGCGAGTGTCTACTTTTATATTGTAAAAACGGCTCTCTTTGCCAACTTCTACTTTTGTGATGATGTCCCAAACACCTTTTTTCTCAAACTTCACATGCTTTACAATGTAGTTTCCCTCTTCTAAAGATGTGCTTTGCAATTTTTGATCATACTCATGCGTTTCAGGACGAGAAATTAAGAGTGTCAATTTGGCATTCTTGACAACATTTCCAGATAAATCGGTCACTTTAAATGCAAGGTCTGTCTCTTGCAAAAGCGATTTTGGAACATAAGTAATCTTATATTTTCTATCAAAAGCAATTCTTTTGTTAATATAATCATTCGCATTTTTTTCTGCTTCTTGATACTTGGTCATATAAGCATTGGAGACTTGTATATTTGCACTCTCAACAACAAAGACCGTTGCCACACAAAAACCAAATACAGCAATAATGGAAAACCCTATAGAATAGGGCCAAATTTTAGGACTTATTTTCATGCAATTTCCTTTTCATCGCTCGTCTATTTTTGATGTAGAGATACAAGGCGTAGAGTAAAAAACCATAAAAAAGAATTTTAAATCCAAGTATCATGTTTTTATTGGCATCTGCGGAAGCATGCTCTAATTGCACACCCTTTGCTGCTGCAATCTGTGCAGAGACATCATAGTAACCATTAAACATCGCTCCTGAGTACTTCCCTAAGAGCTGATCTTTCTTCGTTTTGTTGCCTAAAAGAGGTAAAATTGTACCCCCTGAATCACCACTAATCTGTTTAAAATCATCCCAACTTCGTGCAAAAATCACAGCCATTGCCAATGCTTGTGCAGTTGAAGCCACAGGGCTTAAGACTTGTTTTTTGTTAAAATACTTATATAAAGAGTGCTCATTGGCCTCTATATCTACTTTTGAATCCATCTCTACGAAGGTCATAACAATGGTTGGTGCATCAAAGTTTTGTAAAATCTTTTTTTCATACTCAGCCACTGGAGTATTCTCTGGCAACTTTTTAAGCATCAAAAGTCGTAAGGAGATACCTGTTTTTTCATAGAGTTCACTCCCTAAAATTTCTACTTCTTTTGTAAATTTCGGGTTATGAATAATCTCATCTTTATATAAATATTTCGCCATTAACTGCGATTGAAAAGATATGATGAAGATGAGGGCCGCAAGCCCTCGTGAAAATTTCAACGAAATTTCCTTATACTACTGTTAATTGCATTGCTGGAGTGAATGCAACATAAAGTGTAAATACTGCCATAAGTACGAGACCTACTGCTATAATTTTTTCCATTTTCTACCCCTTACTTCACATCAACAATGTGTTTTGCATTATCAACACTAATTCTTTGAATTGATTTAGCATCTTTAATTTCATAAAAGTTTGTTGCATTTGCACTCTGCACAACTATAGACTTATATGCCAAAAATCCCAAGGCACTGAGTAAAATAATTACAGCAACAAAAAAGCCACCTGCACCATCAACAGCAAATACATTTCTATTTTTTTCTGTCATGTTTAGCTCCTTATTTGCTTAAGCTGGTCACATAGGCACCAACTGCTTCTTTTTGTTTTTCATTGAGTCTATCAAACTGAGGCATTGCACCAATAGCACCTTTTTTCCCATGTTTTAAAACATCAACCACTAAAGCTGGAGTAAACTCGGCAATATCTGGTGCAACACCATCAATTCCTTTTCCATCAGCACCATGACAAGAAGAACATACACCAGCAAATACATCGCCACCTGCTCCACTCATACCATTTGCTACATAAGCAGAAACAGCATCAATCTCTGCATCAGTAATAGGTGCATAATCTTTGTTAGCATTCATTAAACCATTTCTATCTGGCATTGGATTTTCAAAACCTAGAAGTTGGTTATTTGAACCATGTTCTATAACATATTTAACAGATCTTGCTTCAAATCTTTGATTTAAGTTTGCTGCTTTTCCATCGATACCATCCGCACTTAAACCATGACATACTTTACACTCAGCAAGGTAAACTGATTCACCCATCTCTATCAGTCTATCACCAGTAATTGCAGCATATTTCTTCTCAAATTTTGCATCATGAGCAGCAACTTCTTCATTATACTGTCCAATCTGTGAGAATGCATTTAAAGGATACCCAACAAGGAAGTACCACATAGCCCAGACCATTGAGCCTAAAAATATAACAGCCCAACCAAAAGGAACATTATTATTGTACTCACCAATACCATCCCAATTTTCTTCTGCTAATTCACCAGTAGCTGTGTCCACTTGCATTTGGCGCACATACTTAATAACAACAAAAACTGTAATAACAACTAATGCAGCAGCAGCAAGTACTGTAAGGAGGTTGATGATATCACCATTTAACCCACCCTTAGAACCTAGTACCGATACATATGTAAATCCAAGCATCGCAGCAACAATAACGACACCCCAAAGATAAATTTTGTTCATATATCTCTCCTATTTTTTAGACATCGCCGATACAGGTGTATCCGTAATGTCATCTTTGAGAGCAAGATTACCATACTCTTCATAATCATGTCCATCGGCATCTTTTCTTTTTGTATAAAGATGGTAAATATAAGCATAAGAAATTAAAACTAAAACCCCTAATGCTCCGACATAACCATAAGCTTGTAATTCTGCAATACTCACTCTCAATCCTTATTTTAGACTATTCATATATGCGATTAACGCAACGATTTCAGGTATTTTACCTGCTTTGACCATGTCTTTTACATCTTGATCTTTCATATCAGCTGCAATTTTTTGTGCTTCTGCTAAAGCATCGGCTCTTGCACCTGCTAAAGTATCTGCAAGTTTTACAGTCTGTTTTGAACCATCTTTCATAGGAAGTGGTTTATTATATGGTACATCAAAGAAGCGTTTTATTGTTAATTGTTCTGCATATGCAGTATCAACATCAGCTATATTTTTATACAACCAAGTGTATTTAGGCATAATAGAACCTGGTACAACTGAAGCAGGATCTTTCATATGATAATCATGCCAATCAGTACTTCTGTAGTTTCCAACACGCATTAAATCTGGACCAGTTCTTTTAGAACCCCAAAGGAATGGTCTATCATATGCATACTCTCCACTTACAGAGTAGTGACCATAACGGTCAGTTTCTGATTTGAATGGACGAATAAGTTGTGAGTGACAAGCATTACAACTGTTTTTAATATAGACTAAACGACCAGTAAGTTCGAGTGTGCTATAAGGTTTCGTTCCAATAACAGGACGAGACTGTTGTGCAAAAGATGGCACAATCTCTACAAGTCCAGCATAAGCAACAACAACGAATACAGTAACCGAAAAGAAGAACGGATGTTTTTCTAACCAATGAAACATAATAACCCCCTTCTCTTAAGCGCCCATAGGCGATGCATTAACTAACTCATCTTCTTCAACAGGACGAGCAGACATAGTTTTATAGATATTATAAGCAAATAGTACAAAACCAACGAGGTACAAAGTACCACCAACAGCACGGATTGTATAATAAGGGTGTAGTACTGTAACAGTATCAATAAATGAGTATGCTAAGTTACCAAACTCATCATGTGCACGCCACATCATCCCTTGTGTAATCCCTGCAATCCACATAGAAGTAAAGTAAAGAACAATACCTAAAGTTTGA
>JALWON010000405.1 GCA_027083475.1 Sulfurimonas sp. | reverse complement strand
TTTTTGGTAGAATTTAAAAAAGGCTTATTTATGACTGAACGTATTACCAAAAATATGGCCAGAAACATTTACTTTGGTGGTGGGTTATTTGCCATCTTAGTATTTGCCGGTCTGACAATGGATACAGTACACCAGATTCCAAAATTATCGCATGATGATAAAATCACAGAATCAGTAGCTGCTGGAAAACAGGTATGGGAGAACAATGATTGTGTTGGTTGCCATACCATTTTAGGAGAGGGTGCTTACTATGCACCAGAATTAGGAAATGTTTTTGAGCGTCGCGGTAACGGTGATGAAGCGACATTTAAAGCATACTTAAGTGGATGGATGGCAGCACAGCCACTCTCAGAACCAGGCAGAAGAAAAATGCCTCAGTTTCACCTTAGTGATAAGCAAGTCAATGATCTTGCAGATTTTCTCATCTGGACATCTCGTGTGAAAAACAACGAATGGCCACCAAATATAGAAGGATAACAATATGAAATACACTTCTCAATCCGTCGCAAAAAAATACTTTATTTTTGCACTTATGCTTCTAGCCGGAGAGATACTTTTTGGTCTTGTTTTAGGGACTCAATACATTGCAGGAGATTTTCTTTTTCCAGAAATTCCTTTTAATGTCGCAAGAATGGTACATACAAATTTACTGATAGTACTTATTCTTTTTGGTTTTATGGGGGCGACTTACTATCTTGTTCCTGAAGAGTCTGAACGCGAACTTTGGAGTCCAGCACTTGCAAATCTAATGTTTTGGGTTTTTGCAGCAGCGGGTGTTGCTACCATTCTTGGCTACCTCTTTGTGCCTTATGCTACTTTAGCAGACTTAACAGGCAATGACTTACTCCCTACAATGGGTAGAGAGTTTTTAGAACAACCTACAATTACGAAAGTAGGTATTGTGATTGTGGCACTTGCGTTTATTTTAAATATTGCAATGACTGTGATTAAGGGAAGAAAAACAGTGATTACGGTTGTTTTATTGACGGGACTTTTAGGACTTGCAGTATTTTTCTTATTTGCATTTTATGTTCCAGATAACTTAGTAATGGATAAATTTTTCTGGTGGTATGTGGTGCATTTATGGGTGGAAGCTACTTGGGAGCTTATTCTTGGCTCAATTCTTGCATTTGTACTTATAAAAGTAACAGGTATTGACCGTGAACATACAGACAAATGGCTCTATCTTATCATTGCGATGACACTTATTTCGGGTATCGTTGGAACAGGGCACCACTTTTTCTTTATGGGGGCACCATCCTACTGGATGTGGATAGGTTCTATCGCTTCTGCTATTGAGCCTCTGCCTTTCTTTTTGATGATTCTTTTTGCATTTTCTATGGCAAAACAAAAAAGAATTGATACAGAAAATAAAATAGCACTCACATGGGCAAAAGGAACAGCAGTCATGGGATTTTTAGGTGCTGGTGTTTGGGGATTTTTACATACACTTGCTCCTGTGAACTACTATACTCATGGAACGCAACTCACTGCAGCACATGGTCACCTCTCTTTTTATGGGGCATATATTATGATTATTTTTACAATCATCTCTTATGCAATGCCAATTCTCAGAGGTCGCCCGCATGGTAACTCAGCGAAAGCACAAAAACGAGAACTGATTGCGTTTTGGATGATGAATATTGGGATGATAGGTGTGACTCTTGCACTCACAGCAGCGGGTATTATGCAAATCATGTTACAGCGCTGGGCTACTGATGGATCCGCTTTAAACTTTATGGATACACAAGCACACATAGTTCCTGTATATATGATTCGTCTTGTTTTTGGTCTGCTTGTTTTAAGTGGACTTCTCACATACTTCTCTAGCTTTTTTGTCAAAGAAGAAAAATAGTTTTATGCTAAACATACTTGAGTTTGAGGAGAATGCTGGAAAATTTTGGGAACGCTTTATAAGTAAAAAAGTAAATAGTGCTTATGAAGAGTCTCGAGTTTATTTCAAAGAGTACTCAAAGTCATTAAAGATTTTTTATCACCTTTTAGGTGGTGAAAAAGCAAAAGAGTTGCATATAACAGACAAACGCTTTGTAAAAACTTCTCGTAATTACAAAGAAAAACTCGCTGCATTAGGCGATACTTTTTTACTGCCATGGCAGGATGAAAAAGCACTTTATTTACCTGAATCACTCGCATATTTTCAAACTAAACAACAAAATGAAATGCTTTATTTTTGGCTTGTTGCCATGGCTACTTCTATAGATACTTACAAAGGAAGTCTCCTTTTTAAAAACTTCAAAACTACAGAAGCCATTGTGCAAAAATACAGCGGCTTTGCAAAGTTTTATGAAAAAGCTTTAGAAGATTTAATAAAAGATAATCCTCGATTAGCCTTTGTTAAGTCTTTAAGCCCACAAAATATAGAAGATGGGCTTTTTGTCTCACAGCTTGACACTTACCCTTGCCCCTTATGGATATACCCCTCTTTATCAAAAAATGCACGCTATAGCGAGTATGAAGATGAGGCAATTTCCAGAGGAGACAAAGAGGAGCAGATAGAGACCCTAGAGATGAAAAAAAATGCGAAAAAAATAGATGATTCAAAAGAGACAGATGGTTTTGTGGCGTATTTGCCTGAGTCTATTATGAGCATACTCGAACAGGTCAATGTTGATAGGGATGAAGATGATAGTTTCGATAAAGATGCCCTTTATAATGCAGAAGATTTAGATGAAATAACACTTGGCAAGAAAAAAGCCAATCTCTCCTCTCGACTGAAAATAGATTTAGACTTGAGTAACACATCAAAAGAGGAATACCCTTTAGGTACGCACCTTTTAGATGAGTGGGATTACTCAAAGCAAGAGTATCTCATAAACTATGTCAAAATTAAGCCCTATTTGATAACAGAGATAGAAGCCTTAGAGATACCGCCACATCTGAAAAAAAGCATTAAAAGAATTGAGCATGAACTTGATTTGATGGAATTAGACCGTATCAAAACCAGTCGTCTGCCTTACGGAGATGAAATCAATCTTGATAGCTGGATAGAGTATAAAGGACATGAAAATAAGTCAGGGCATCCTCAAAAATTTTATGAATCTTTTGTGAAAAAAACACGTGATATGTCCACTCTCATTTTAGCTGATGTTTCACTCTCTACTGAAGCGGGCATTACCCAAGATATACGAGTGATTGATATGATTAAAGATACACTGATTGTCTTTTCCCAAGCCCTTGTAAAACTTCAAGATAAGTTTGCCATCTACACCTTTTCTTCACTTAAAAATACAAATGTCCGTTTTGAAATCATTAAAAATTTCAACGAAAAGCATACAGCATTTACTCGTGGAAGAATTCAGAGTATCAAACCGGGTTACTATACCCGTATGGGGGCAGCTATTCGTGAAGCTACGAATATTCTAAAAAAACAGCAAACAAAAAACAGACTTTTACTTATCTTGAGTGATGGCAAACCAAATGATGTCGATAGATATGATGGCAGATATGGAATAGAAGATACAAAAAAAGCGATACTCGAAGCAAAAAAACTCGGACTCACACCATTTTGTATCACTATAGATGTGGACTCGAAACATTATTTGCCGTATCTTTTTGGAAAAAATGGCTATACCGTGATACGTGAGAGTAAAAAACTCCCGCAAATCTTACCAGAAATATATATGAATTTAACAAAATAAAAGGGGTACAAATGCCAAAAACTTACTACTTAGAACAATCAAACGAGATAGAACTTTTTCAAGCAGCTGCTTCTATGAATCTTCCACTCCTCATTAAAGGGCCAACGGGGTGTGGTAAAACACGCTTTATTGAGCATATGGGAGAAAAATTAAACCGTAAAGTTTATACAGTTGTCTGCCATGATGATTTGAGTGCTGCTGATTTGGTAGGGCGTCATCTCATCGATGAAAATGGAACATACTGGCAAGATGGCCCGCTCACAAAAGCTGTTAGAGAAGGGGGTATCTGTTACCTTGATGAAATCATAGAAGCAAGAAAAGATACCACGGTTGTTTTGCACTCTTTAGCAGATTATCGTCGAGTGCTTCCCATAGACAGAACAGGTGAACTTATTCATGCCCATCCTGATTTTATGCTTGTTGTCTCTTATAACCCAGGGTATCAAAATGCACTAAAGGGCATGAAACCTAGTACAAAACAGCGTTTTCTCTCCCTTACATTTGATTATCCTGATGCAAATATAGAAAAAGAGATTATTATAAAAGAGAGTGGAGTGAGTGCTGAGGTGGCACAAAAACTTGTCAATATTGCTCAAGAGATACGACGACTCGATGATAGCGATATTCAAGAGGCTGTCTCTACAAGACTCTTAGTTTATGCGGCAAAACTCATAGTCCAAGGCTTTGACCCCTACCAAGCATGTATGCACTCTATTGTCGAGTCTTTGAGTGATGAAGAGGAAGTTTTGCATGTGCTAGAGCAGTTAATGCGTTTACATTTTGGGTAAGTGTTTTGAAACTAAACCCAAATAAAATCTTCATACTCAGTAGGTCTGCCTTGTAGGGTAAGGTAGGGCTTATACTCGGCTTTGTAGGAGAGAGAGGGGCAATCTTCTACATAGTAGCCGAGATAAATCCATTTTTTATGATGTGCTTTGGCATACTCTATCTGTTTGTATAAAGAGAGTTTTCCAAGGGAGTAGCTTGCATAGTCTGGGTCATAGTAAAAATAGATGGAGGAGATACCATCTTCTAAGATGTCTATCAAATCTACTGCGATGAGTTTTTCTTGGTCGAAGTAGAGGACTTCATATCCAAAATCTCCATGCCCATTGATGAAAGATTGGTAGTAGTGCTCTGGTGTTGTTTGGGAGTGTTGCCAAGATTTTCTCTCTTTCATGTAGAGGTGGTATTTTTCAAAAAGTGCTAAATGCTCCTGAGAGAGTGTTGGGGTTTGTGTGTGCATAGAGAAATTTTTGCTTTTTTTCAAGATGCGTTTGGCAGATTTGGAGAAAGTATAGTTGTGCACATCTATTTTAATACTTTGACACGCATCACATCCATGACAAATGGGACGAAAGTACATTTTGCCAAAGCGTCGAAATCCTCGTTCTATATACTCCTGACAATCATGGGCTGTAGTGTTGTCTATGATTTTATAGTGCATATGCTGCTCTTTATCTTTGAGATAGGAGCATGTGTCATCAAGGGAAAACTCTTTGAGCAGATTCATTTTAGACTCTATTCATCGCAATAAGGACACCCTCTATCATTTTATCTATATCGCCATCGAGAATAGCCGATACATTGGAGTAGGCTTCATTGCTTCGGGTATCTTTGACTTGTTGGTAAGGTTGCATGACATAGGAACGGATCTGATGCCCCCAGCCAATCTCACTTTTTGCAATCCCTGCTTCTTTGGCTTTTTGCTCTTCAAGTTCAAGCTCATAAAGACGCGATTTGAGCATTTTCATGGCTGTGGCTTTGTTTTTGTGTTGGCTTCTGTCATTTTGGCACTGCACAACAACGCCTGTTTCTATGTGGGTGAGGCGGATGGCAGATTCTGTTTTGTTCACATGCTGTCCTCCTGCACCACTTGAGCGGTAGGTATCTATGCGGATGTCTTTGTCCTCTATAGTAATGTTAATGTCATCATCAATTTCAGGCGAGACCATCACCGAACTAAAAGAGGTATGGCGTTTGGCATTGGAATCAAAAGGAGAAATGCGCACAAGTCGGTGGATGCCATTTTCTACCTTTAGGTAGCCATAGGCATTTTCCCCTTTGATTAAAATAGAAACATCTTTGATGCCGGCCTCTTCTCCATTTTGATAATCAAGCACTTCAACTTGAAAGCCGCGTTTACTTGCCCAGTTTTTATACATTCGCAGCAGCATCTGTGCCCAGTCTTGACTTTCTGTTCCTCCAGCCCCTGGGTGAATGGAGAGAATGGCATTGTTGGCATCGCTTTCACCACTCAAAAGTACCTCTATCTCCATGGCTCGCGTTTGTTCTTCGAGTGTGGGTGCATCTGCAAAGAGGGCTTCTATGGACTCTTCATCGCCTTCTTCTTTTGCCATTTCGTAGAGTTCACTTGCATCATCGACAGCATTTTGTGCGATGGTATATTTCTCAAGTTTCCTTGTAAGTTGCGTTTTCTCTTTTTGAATCTTTGCTGCGTTTGCGGCATCATTCCAAAATGCTTGATCATTCTCGAGGGCTTCTATGGCCTTGAGGCGCGCCGTGATTTTTTCAGGCTCCACGACACCTGCGATATTTTGCATTTTAATGGTAAGGTTTTTGAGCAGTTCTGTGTATTCGTAGTTATCCATAAATCAAGTCCAATATTGTATAATTGCGATTATATAAAAATGAGGCTTAAAATGAAGATTATTCGGGAACCTTTGGCATTAAAAGAGTACTTACAAACAGTGCATACAACACTCGGCTTTGTTCCAACAATGGGGGCTTTGCATGAAGGACACCTCTCGCTTATACAAAAAGCAAAGGCAGAGAATGATTGTGTTGTTGTTTCCATTTTTGTCAATCCCACACAGTTTCTACAAGGGGAAGATCTTGACTCCTACCCTAAAAAAGAGGCAGCCGATACAAAAATCTGTGAACTTGCAGGGGTAGATGTCCTTTTTATGCCAAACGCAAGTTCAATGTATGAAAACGATGAGGTCACCCTCCAAGCACCGCATGTGCGAGGCTATGTTTTAGAGGGAGCTTCAAGACCGGGACACTTCTCAGGGGTACTCACAGTGGTGATGAAACTGTTGAATATTGTCAGTCCTACACGCGCCTATTTTGGAAAAAAAGATGCACAACAGTTGCACTTAATTCGCTTGATGGTGAAAAATTTGTATATGAATGTGCACATTGTAGCAGTGGATACAGTACGCGAGAGTGACGGCTTGGCGATGAGTAGTCGCAATGTCTATTTGAGTAAAGAAGAACATCAAGAAGCCCTGAAAATCTCTGCTTCACTCAAAACAGCAACCAATCTTGTGATGCAAAAAAACTTCTCTGTCAAAGAGATAAAAGCGGCAATGCATCAAACACTCGCACCGCTTGAAGTGGTTTATGTAGAGATTCTCAATCGAGATTTTGAACCACTGCAAGTTTTAGAAGTCGGCAATAGTGTTATCTTAGTGGAGGCGCTTGTGGGGAGGACTCGGCTGCTCGACAATATCTGGCTTTAGATACTTCTCTTCTATGAGAATATCAACAGCTTTTTTAAAAGTAGGTACAGCTGTTTGTGAAGCGAAATGGCGTTTTCCGGGTTGTATCACCACAACACCGATGGAGTATTTATGCTTTGCATCATTGGCAAAACCAATGAAAGAGGTGTTGTACTTACGAACATATTTTCCCTTTTCCACAAGGTAGGCTGTTCCTGTTTTTCCTCCCACTGCTAAACCAGGGCTAATGGCTTTGGTTCCTGTCCCCTCATTGACAGTTTTAATCAAAATACGTTGCATCTGTGCGGCTGTAGCACTTGAGATAACAGAGACTTGTTCTTTATAGGGCATGGGCTTTTCTCTGCCAAATTCATCGATGAGAGAGGCTACAAGTCGTGGATAAACCATCTTGCCGTTGTTGTTAAAGGCACTATAGGCACGTAGAAGCTGCATCAGGTTGGCACGGATGCTGTACCCATAAGAAGCGGTTGCTTTGTAAATAATATTATCGAGTTTTTTAGGCGGTGGAATGGAGCCTTTTTTCTCATAAATCAAATCAGAAGTCGAAGCCTGCGAAAGCCCAAAAGACAAAAGCCCTTGGTAGAGTTCATAGCCGCTGAGTTTTTGTGCAAGCTGGGCAATACCGATGTTAGAAGAGTGCACAATGACATCTTCAGCAGAGAGCCAATCAAACTTATGCTCATCTGTAATGACTTTTCGCCCCATTTTAAAGCGACCATTATGCCCATTGACCATATCGTAAGGGTTAATGCGGTGTTTGTCTAAAAGCAAGGCAAAAGTTAAGGGTTTGATAACACTTCCCGGCTCATAGCTATACTCTATCATTGCACTACGCAAAGAGGGGTAGTCGCTGCGATGAATATGTTTTGGGTAGAAACGGTTTGAGCTTGCCATGGCAATGACATCGCCTGTTTTAGAGTTCATAATGACACACATAATCTGCTTTGCCCCTAACTCTTTTTTCATGCTATCAAGCATATTTTCTATACGTATTTGGATGGCAATAGGAATGGTAAGTTTGATGTCAAGCCCATCTATTTTTGCTTTTGTAAAACTCTCTTTGTTGAGAATAATGTAGGAATTGACATCACGATAGCCCCTGCTTGAGCCATCTTGTCTTGCAGAAAGCTCTAAGTCATAGCGTTTTTCTAAACCTTTGACACCTAAAATATGTGTATAGCCATCCTCTTCGAGTTTATGCGGATAGCCAATAATAGGGGTCATGAGTTTTCCATAAGGGTATAAACGACTCTCTCCACTCTCTATAACACTCAAACCATGGATGGAACGGTAGCCTGTTTTAGGATTTTTGAGTTCTAAAAAGACTTTGAAACGGCGGAGTTCTCGTGAGAGTTTTTTGAGGTACTGTGCTTCTATAGGTAAAACATTGTAGCTTAAAACGACAACACCGCGTCTCTCTTTGAGGCGTTTACGAATCTCTTTGACATGCACACCAGAGTAGATGTGAAAAAGCTGGATAAAGAGTTCTTTTTTATCGGGGTCAATGTAGCGGGTATCGACAATAGCTTTGTAGAGTTTTTTTGTTGTGGCAAGATGAAACCCATCTGCACTGATGATGTTGCCTCGGCTTGCACGCGAACTCTCTTTTGCATAGAGGGAGGGAATATGGCGTGGTTTGAGGGCATTGAGGAGCATAACACTCAAGAAAATAAGAAATGCAATGCCTATGAGAACATAAAGCAGGAGTATTTTTTGACTTTTATTATCGTTTATAATTGAGTTCTACCCAACTCTTTATAAGCATTAAGAGCCTTATTTCGTATTTCGAGCATGAGTTTCATGCTTGTTTCTGCTTTGCCGATAGCAAGTGCTGCTTGATGGAGGTCTTTGACCTGTCCTGTGGCAATGTCTGCAACTGCCTGCGTTTTTGCTTCTTGAAATTCATTGACTTCATTGAGGGCAGATTTGAGTTGCTCTGCAAATGCAGCCCCACCTGTAGAGTGTGTGCCATCAATCTTGCTTTTTTGTTTGAGAAGATCTGCGGTGGATGCACCAGCAATAGTATTGATATTACTCATAATAATCTATGCTCCTTTACTGTAAGAGCGAAAGCGAGGTGTTTGCCATATCTTTCGCACTCTGAAATGCAGCAACATTTGCTTGGTAAGAGCGTGTTGCTTCTACTAAATCGGCCATTTCAATCACAGGATTAATGTTTGGGTATGCAACATACCCTTTGGCATCTGCATCAGGGTGGTGTGGATCATACTTCATTTTTGGTTTACTGTCATCACGGACGACCTTGTCAACTATGACACTCATTATAGCAGGATTTACTGTTTTTCCAAAATCTCCCTCATCTAAAGGGTCTTCATATTTGGCACTGTTACTCATTTTATCAAGTGCTTTGTTGTAAGCATCATTAAAATTGATGGCTTTAAATACAACCTCTTTGCGACGGTAAGGTCCACCCTCTTCGGTGCGTGTTGTTTGGGCATTGGCAATATTTGAGGAGATTGTATTGACCCGTACACGTTGTGCCGATAAACCATACCCTGATATATCAAAACTATTTAAAAAATTACTCATTGTTTTTGCCTTAATTTACTTTTTGTGATGCTTCTATAACACTTTTAAAGATAGCACCATCTTTTTTCTTTGCAGCAACAAGTGCTTTAAACATAATGGAGTTTTTACTCATCTCTGTTGTTTCTACATCAATGTCCACACTGTTGCCATCATTGCGAGCCATATGTCCATCACGAAAGAAAGTTGTCGGTTTCATACTTGTGTGCTCTTGTTGTGGTTTGAGATGGTGAGCATTTGTGCGTGCCATTTTAAGTGTATGGGATTTGTCATGAAAGATTTCAGCACGTTTGGCAGCCAAAGCCTCCTCAAAGCGAATATCTCTTGGGCGGTAGTAGGGAGTATCTGCGTTTGCAATGTTAGATGCTATCATATCTTGTCTTGCTGCTCGGTAGTCCAAAGCAGCACTTGCAAGTGCTGCTGCACGAGAAATCTGTACACTCATAAAATCTCCTTAAAGGTATTTGGAGATTTATAAGCAAATAGAGTTCCAAAATAATATATTGAGAATAAGATAAAGTGTAGTATAATAAAACTATGAAAAATGATTTCAATCAAAAAACCCTTTATATAGTTGCAGGTGCGAATGGAAGTGGAAAGACAACTTTTGCTCGTAACTTTGCACTTCTTAACAATTTAGATTTTATCAATGCTGATGAAATAGCAAAAGAGTATGATCCTCATGATATTCAAAAGTATAAGATTACAGCAGGAAAGGTTTTTTTTCAAAGAGTCAATAAAAAGCTTTCTCAAAGCAAATCTTTTATACTTGAAACAACATTATCTGGAAAGTATCTTGAAAAATTCATTAAAAAAGCCCATATGGCAGGCTTTTTTGTTTCACTTATTTATTTATATCTTGATAATAACTTAGAAAATATTTTAAGAGTGAAAAACAGAGTTTTAGCAGGTGGACATAATGTACCAGAGAGAGATATTGTACGAAGATATACCAGAAGTAAGTACCTTTTTCTCACTTTATATAAAGAACTTGTAGATGAATGGAGTCTTTTTTATAATGGTGATGATACATTTGAATTAATTGCAAACAATCGTATGATAATAGATGACACAACATACAATAATTTTTTAAAGGATATTGATTATGAATGAATTTGAACTTATGGTCTTAAAAATAGCCGCAAAAGCAACAAAAGAGGCACAAGAGAAAAACCTGAAGAATGGTATTGCGAATGTTTATAGTAAAAACGGGCAAAGTTTTTTTCAACTTCCTAATGGCACTATAACGCAAGAGGAACCCCAACAGTACAAAGATGTACTGTTAAAATAGCACTCAGGAATATTTAAGGGAAAAGAGAAGATAATGTTTCTTAAGGTTACTAGTGTAATCCAAATAGTTGAACAAAGGAGTCTCTTATGAAAAGAGCTGGTTTTACAATGATCGAATTGATTTTCGTTATCGTTATTTTAGGTATTTTGAGTGCTGTGGCACTTCC
>JALWON010000404.1 GCA_027083475.1 Sulfurimonas sp. | reverse complement strand
GCTTTTGGTAGCATTGTAGATAGTTTTACCATCAATAATGCCATCGGTCGTTGCCCCAATTAAAAAAGATTTTGGATAGTTTTGTAAAAAATAGTTTTGGATTTGTTGAATTTTTGCTTTCTCTGCTCTTGCACAAAAAATTTGGATTAATGTTTGGGGTGTATCTATAGCTGTTGCATACGCAAAATTCACTAATTCATCGACATTGTCAAAAGCTATAGTGAAATTTTTCATACAAATATTCTAACAGAATTTTACTGAGAAATGAAACTCTAAAAGACATTTATTGTTATTTGTTACAAAAAAACTCATTTTTGCACTAAATATCTTTGCAAAATAATCATTGCAGAGATAGAATCCACACGTCCATCACGAATATATTTGATTTCGCCCTTCATCAAATTTTCGGCTTCAAGAGAACTCCCCGCCTCATCTTGATAAAAAACTTCCCCCTCAAACGCAACTAAATTCATAAAGTGTGCAATGCGACGATGCATCTCATCTTCACTGCTTCCACCCAAAGGAATACCAATCACAACCGCTTCAACTTCCCACTCTTGTAATACTTTTTTCACTTCCGTGGCAGCTTGATTACGATTTTTTCGAATGATGGCAGGGAGTGGTGTGACAATATCTTTATGGGCAGAGTAAGCTAAACCTATGCGTTTGAGCCCTAAATCAATAGCTATATATTTCATCTATTTTCCCAAACAAAATGAACCAAACATCTTATCGAGCATTTCATCGTTATCAAAGGGTCTTGTAATGCTTGCCATGGCTTTGACTGCTTCATTGAGATGGAAAGAGAAAATCTCAAGTTCTTGATCTTCTAAAGGGTGAAAAGCCTCTTGTATATTTTGCATTGTCTCTGCTACAGCGTGCATCTGTCTTTGTGAAATCAACATCATCTCATCAGAACTATTACTTCTATCCATAATATTTTCAAGTCTTTCTATCAGAGCAGTGACATCCGCTTTTGAGTTTAATGCAACATCAAATGCAATCTCTTCACTCAAAAATTTTGTTTCTAAATCAATCTTATTTTTTACATAAATGACTGTTTTTGTGTCTGCATATTGTGCGATATGTTCTAAAATTTGTCTATCTTCTGCATCTATCTCACGAGAAGCATCAAAAAGTGCGATGACAATATCACTCTCTTGAATAGCTTCGAGACTACGCTCTATGCCTATTTTTTCAATGGCATCATTGGCCTCGCGTATCCCTGCTGTATCGACTATTTTAATCAGATGTGTACCGATTTTCACCTGCTCTTCAATGGTGTCTCGTGTCGTGCCGGCAATATCACTCACAATCGCACGATTAAAATGTAAAAGTGCATTGAGCAAAGAACTTTTTCCAACATTAGGTTTGCCTACAATGGCTACACGAAAGCCTTGCATAAGCCCCTCACGCGATTTAGAAGCAAGGAGTGTTTTTTCTAAAAGTTTATATAAAGTATCAAGTTTTGCTTTGATTTGCTCTACTAAATCTTGCGGTAAATCCTCTTCAGCATAATCAATACTCACCTCACTAAATGCTAAAATATGAATAATTTCATCGCGAACATCTTCGATGAAATGTTTTAATTCACCCTTCATCTGCGAAGCAAGAATCTTTGCAGCATCTTCACTTTTTGCTTCAATAAGTTGTGCAATGGCTTCGGCTTCACTTAAATCAATCCGACCATTGAAAAAAGCGCGTTTACTAAATTCTCCAGGAGTTGCAAGTCTTGCCCCTGCCTGCAATGTTGCTTTTAAGATACTCTGTGCAACAATAAAACCGCCATGGCATTGTATCTCAACAACATCTTCAGCAGTGAAAGAAAAAGGGGCTTGGAAGTAAATCACAATCGTTTCATCAATGAGCGATTCTCTCGTGTCATACAGTGATGTGAGTGTTGCATATCGTGGAGTAAAGGTCTCTTTTTTTGAGAGTTTTTTGATGATCTCTAAAGCATTTTCCCCACTTATGCGAATAATAGCAATAGAGCCAATCCCATGGGCTGTTGCAATGGCTGCTATGGTATCTTCAGGCATTTAACTCTCAGATGAATGGTAATCATTCACCACAATATACTTCAAGCCATCTTTTGTACTGCGAATAACAACATATTTATGTGGGTAACGATCTCTGAGTTCTTTGAGTGCTATTTGAATGAGCACACCATCTAAAATTTTGGTTTGTGCTTTTCCATCGCGTTCTATACTCTCACACACACTCTCTATGTAATGATTGACAGACTCTTCTTGGTTTTTCAAAAACTCTGCAATTTCTAAACGCAGTTGCACTTTATATGTTGCATTAATCCAGTTAAACAGCATATACGAGATTGCCTTGTATCGATACCCCTCTTTTCCTATAAGTAAAGCGGCATCCTCTCCTTGAAACTCTATGAGAATTGTTTCTGCATCATAACGAGCAACTGTTACATGTTCTATTTGAAAACAGGTGAGTGTAAAAAGTTCATTAATCTTATTGCGAATCTCTACAACAACTCTGTCTTCTTCCTCGTCTTCTACGACACTCTTCTCATGTGAAAAAGCAGTTGGAATAATCTTATTGGGAATAATATTTTGAATTTTAGATTTTACTTTTGTAGTGATAGCTTCTTTTTCCTCTACAGCTTCCTCTATTTCTTGAGGCTGAGGAGAAGAGACTCGCAATTTTGTCTCGTCGATATCTGCAACAATAATGGCTGTTTTCTTTAAAACACCAAAATAGCCTTTGCGTGGATTTTGTATGACTTCACTTTTCAGTTCTGTTACAGAACACTTGAGACTCGCCGCTGCATTTGCATAAGCTTCTTCAAGTGTATCGGCTTCAACTTTAATCATGTTTTTTCCCACGATTTTTTGCTATAGCTTTCTCAGCGTCTTGCATATTTTTAAATTGTTGATTTACAACAAACTGTTGAGCGATAGAGAAAAGGTTGTTTACAAACCAGTAAAGAACAAGCCCTGAAGGGAAAGTTACAAAGAAAAATGTAAAAATCACAGGAAGATACTTCATGATTTTTTCTTGCATTGGATCTGTAAAATTTGTTGGTGTCAAACGCTGTTGGAGAAACATAGATGCCCCCATAAGCAATGGAAGTACATAGTATGGATCCATACGAGAGAGATCTTGTACCCATAAAATCCACGGAGCCCCTTGTAACTCTACAGAGTTTAAAAGCAGACGGTAAATCGCATAGAAGACAGGAATTTGTAAAAGCATTGGCAGACACCCACCAAGTGGATTTGCACCATGTTTTTTATACATATCCATCGTTGCTGCGTTTAAACGCTGTGGATCTTTTTTGTACTTCTCTTTAAGCTCTTTGAGTTTTGGTGTGAGTTGCTTCATTTTTTGCATAGACATCATACCCTTGTATGTTAAAGGGTATAAAATCATTCGAATAAGTGCCGTTAAACCAACAATCGCCCAACCCCAATTTCCAAAGATACTATGCAACCATGAAAGCACTAAAAACATTGGCTCTGAAGCAAAAGTAAACCAACCATATTCAATTACATGTGTAAGGACTGGTTTAATGTTATGCAGTGTTTGATACTCTTTTTGTCCTACATAACCGTGAAATTTCATCGTTTGTAAAGCATCAAAATATGCTACAGGATTATCCTCATTATCACGGTCTATAATGATGTTTGTATCTTTAGAGAAACCATACATCATACTGGTTGTGTACTGATCAAATGAGGCAACAAGCTCAACACCTGTAAAAGTTTTACGACCTTCCACATCCCCATCTTCAATGATAGTAAGTTTCTTATCATCCGTATAAACGAGAACACCCTTCGCGGTCATCATCTGCTCTTTTTCATTCACTTTTGGACGTTTTCCTACATAAATGTAATGGCGTTTATCTTGTGAGAGTGAAATATCGGCATCATAATGCCCATCCGCATAAAAAACCAAGTCTTTTGTAACTGTGAGTGTCGAGAGCTTTTGTGTGAGTCTGACATGTTCTGCTTTTCCATTGAGAATAATCTCAGATGTAGAAGCAGTATAGGGTGTTTTTGAAGCTTCTGCATTTAAAGCTTCATCCACAAAACGGATGTAAAGAGGTTTTGCACCACTCTGTTGAATAATCTGTGCATGTTTATTATTGGCATCACGAAATTTATCTTCAAGTAACTCTTTGGAAGCAATGCGTCCAAGTGTGTCCATTTTTAAGATAAATTTATCATTTTTAACTGTTAAAATAGTATTTTGAGCACTAATATCCGCCGCTGTCTCTTGAGGAGAAACACTATGTCCTACTTCGGCTTGAGGCATTGAAGATTTTTGTGCACTCTCTTTTTGCACTGGCATTTGAGTACTCTCTTGAGGTTGAACAGGAGGAAAGATAGCAGTATATCCTACGAAAAATATTACAGACAGTACAACAGCGACTGCAAGTCTTTGGTTTGGTGAGAGTTTATCGAACACAAATTACCCTTTGTATAAAAAATTTTTTATAATGTAATGACGGTTTTTTTGATTGGGAACCAGCCAATATTTTATGGATGCAACTTCAAGCTTTGTTGGCTTGAGAGTGAGTTTATCGAGTAATGGATACTCAATCCCACCTTCAAAAAGTTGATTACAACGGAGTATTCTAGTAAAAGAGTGGTAAAAAGCACTTGAAAGTGAATTATTTACAAAGTGTAAACGCGCATATTCACTACAAGATGGGTAATATCGACACGACCCAAAGCCAAGCAATGTTAAAAACTTTTGATAAAACCATAAAATTTTAAGGAAGAGTTTTCGCATTTTTGAGTACTTTTATAAAATTTTTTTTGAATTGTTCATGAGAGGTATCAAATAGCCCAGCTTTTGCAACAAATACATAAGAACCATCTTTAAGAGAATCAGAAAACTCGAGAAACATAGCTCGCATCCTGCGTTTTGCACGGTTACGTTTTACAGCATTACCCAATTTTTTGGTAGCCGTAAAGCCAACTTTACGAATTCCTGCTTGAGGAAGAAAAAAAAGTACAACACTATGAGAGTGCTGATTTTTTCCTTTGTTATAAACATACATGAACTCCTTATGGAGTTTGAGTATGTCAAAACCGCCTAAACTGCCAATCTTTTACGACCTTTAGCTCTACGACGATTGATGAGATTACGACCATTTTTAGTAGCCATTCTCGCTCTAAAACCATGTGTTCTTTTTCTTGGTGTACTATGAGGTTGGTATGTTCTTTTCACGACATATCCTTATATAAAATTAAGTTCGAAATAATACAGAAATATTACTTAAAATGTAATTAAGCATCGACTTCTACTACTATTTCTCCATTTTCCAATCCAAATTGCACCCTAGCACCCTCAACAACTTTTCCCTCAAGTATCAAGTCTGCAAGTCTATCTTCAACTATCTCATACAGAGCACGTTTAAGTGGTCTTGCTCCATAAATAGGGTCAAATCCCGCTTGTGCAATATAGGCTTTTGCCTCTTGGCTTAAAGTTAATGTGATATCTCTGTCTTTCACTTTTCGTGCGATCTCTTCAAAGAAAATATCGACAATATCGACAATTTGTGCTTCTCCAAGGGCATTAAAAATCACCACATCATCTAAACGATTTAAGAATTCTGGTTTAAATGCCTGTTTTAACTCACCCATAACCATTGCATCTAAATCTTCACTCCCTGCATGATTTATAATTTTATCACTTGCAATATTAGATGTTAAAATGATAATCGTATTTGAAAAATCAACTGTCACCCCTTTGTTATCGGTTAATCTTCCATCATCAAGCACCTGTAAAAGTACATTAAAAACATCAGGGTGTGCTTTTTCTACCTCATCAAACAAAACAACGCTATAAGGTTTTCTTCGTACAGCTTCTGTAAGTTGTCCTCCCTCATCATAACCCACATACCCTGGAGCTGCACCCACTAAGCGTGAAACGGCATGTTTCTCCATATACTCACTCATATCTATTCTTATGAGTGCATCTTCACTATCAAACAAAAAGTTTGCCAGTGTTTTGGCTGTCTGCGTTTTTCCTACCCCTGTTGGCCCTAAGAAGAGAAAACTTCCAATTGGTGAATTTGCACTACTCAAACCTGCTTTGTTGCGTTTAATTGCACGAGCAACTGCATGTGTAGCCTTCGCTTGTCCAACAACTGTTTTGTTGAGTTCTTCTTCAACATGCAAAATTTTTGTCTGCTCAGTTTGGAGCATTTTATTGACAGGAATATGTGTCCAACGTGAGACAACTGAAGCAATGGAGTCTTCATCGACACTATTTTTTAAGAGTGTTCCATTGGCTTGGAGTTTATTCCAGTTTTCATTAATCGTTTTTTCTTCTTCTAAAAGTTTTGGAATATCTCCATACTCTATCTCAGCCGCTTTATTAAAATCGCTCGCATTTTTTGCTAAAATTGCTTCACGGCGTTTATTCTCAATATCGTTTTTGATTGTAGATATTTTTTCAAAAACCTCTTTTTCTGTGTTGAATTGACTCTCAAGTTTTCTCACCTCTTCTTCTACATCCGCAAGCTCTTTTTCTATCTCTTCTAAACGTTTTTCATTGGCAGGAGTTTTCTCCATTTTGAGTGCTTCTTTTTCTACCATTAACTCCGACAAGTTGCGTTTTGCACGACTGAGAACTGTTGGCTCAGACTCTATTTGCATCTTCAACTCTGCTGCAGCTTCATCAATCAAATCTATCGCTTTATCTGGTAAAAATCTATCAGCAATATATCTATCAGAGAGTCTCGCTGCTGCCACTAAAGCACTATCTGTAATACTTACATTATGATGTGTTTCAAGGCGTTCTTTAATCCCACGTAAAATCTGTAGTGATTGATTTACCGTCGGCTCATCTAGGTTTATCGGCAAGAAACGGCGTTGCAATGCTGCATCTTTTTCAAAATACTTTCTATACTCTTTGAGGGTTGTTGCCCCGATGGTATGAAGCTCTCCACGTGCAAGTGCAGGTTTTAAGATGTTTGCAGCATCCATAGACCCCTCACTCGCACCTGCACCGACAATAGTATGAATTTCATCAATAAAGAGGATGATTTTTCCATTCTCTTTGACCTCATCAATAACTGCTTTGAGCCTGTCTTCAAACTCTCCTCTATATTTTGCACCTGCAATGAGTGCTGACATATCAAGTGCCACTACTCGTTTGTTTTGTAAAGATGTTGGAACATTGCCACTTTGAATTCTTTGTGCAAGCCCTTCAACAAGTGCAGTTTTTCCAACTCCTGGTTCCCCTAAAAGCATAGGATTGTTTTTCGTTTTACGGATGAGAATCTGCATCATACGTGTTATCTCTTCATCACGACCAATCACAGGAGAGAGATTACCCTCTGCTGCTTCTTTTGTGAGATCTATACCGTATTTATCTAAAGAGTCTAGGGTCTCATCTGCACTTTGAGAGTCTATCTTTGCCCCACCCCGAGTTGCTTCAAGATTTTTGCTCAACTCCATAACATCTATATATTTTGGTAACAGCGAAGCAAAAGGTTCTGTCTTTAAATTTGCCAATATGTAGGTATCTACCGCTAAGAAGCTATCGCCATTTTTTGTCATCAAACCAACGCCATTCTCCAGAGTCTGCATAAAAGCTTTTGACAAACGAATATTCTCTTTACTTACACTCGAAGATTTTGGGAGTTTTTCACTCAAGCTTTTGACATCTAACTCCAATGCCACTTTATCAACATTCATTTTACGAAACATTTGATTCAGTACAGAATCAGAATTTGTCAGCAGTGCCCATAAAAAATGCTCTACCTGTACTTCTTGGTTCTTGTTATGGAGTGCTAAAGATAAAGCACTCTCTATCATTTGTGTCATATTGTGTGTCAATTTTTCAAATATGTTGTTATTCATAATTCAATCCTTGTATTAAATTACTCGTATTATATCAAGTTGAGTGTATGTTTGTCAAGTTACTTTAGTTATAAAGCATTATAATTTAAAAAAACAGCCCTAAGCAAAACTTTGCGAGTAATTCGATATAATTATAAAAATAAATTAGGAATTATAGATGCCAACTGTTTTAGAAGCTTTAAAAAAACGCTCTTCCAAAAGAGCTTATACTGATAAAAAAATACCAAAAGATATACTCGAAAAAATTTTAACTGCTGCTGGAATGACTCCAAGCGGTGCCAACATGCAACCATGGGTTACTTATGCAGTGACAAATGAAGCGACTCTTGCTAAGGTGGGCAATGCTATCATGGAAAAGATGGATGCTGGTTTTACCCATGACCAAGATGTGCAGTACTACCCTGTCAAATGGACAAATCCATACAAAAAACGCCGTATTGTAACAGGTGCAGGGCTTTACAAGCTTATGGAAGTTGATAGAAAAGATGATGAAACAAGACTGCAAATGTGGAAAGATAATTTCCGTTGGTTTGGCGCAAGTACAGTCATTTTTGTTTTTACAGCAAAAGCAAATATCGAAGGTGCGGCAGGTGCTTACATAGACTGCGGTGCATATATGCAAAGCATTATGCTTGCTGCACAAGATTTTGGAATAGACTCATGCCCACAAGGTTCTACTACTGAGTTTGGTCGTGTTGTGGCAAAAGAACTTGAAGTACCTGAAAACTTAGCACTTCTTTACAGTGTTGTTTTAGGCTATGCAGATAAAGAGGCGAAAATAAACACCTACCAACCCGAAAAAGTAAAACTTGAAGAAGCAGTTACCTTTATAGACTAAACTTTTGAGAGTAGCGTGCAAGCATACTCTCATTTGCACTCACTCCCCCACTATGAATATATAAAATTTTCTCTTGCGTTTGTGCTAAAAGAGCTAACCACATCGCGGGAGCATAGAGTAAATCAAACTCTATACCTGCTGCCTTTGTTTTTTGATATATTGCTAAAAACTCTGGATACAACTTTGCAAAATGGTACTTTTTCTGAGGCTCTAAAATGATAAGATTAGCAGGAATACTCGCAAGTGCATTCATCTGCTCTTTAAGGTATGCCACATCACCAACACATGGGGTTGTATAGATTCTATATTTTGGTAGAGCACGTGCTAAGAAGAGTGCTGTTGTTCCTGTTCCTGAAGGGGTTGCAAGGCTTTTGACACCACCATCGTTAGATTGTATCTCTTGTGCTAAAACTTCTAAGCCCTCATGAGCATTCACATCAGCACCCCCTTGGTCTATGATGTAAGTATACTCCTCCTTAAGCACAGACAAACTTGCAATATACTCTTTATACAAACTACTCTCTAATGCAATATGCTCCATACCCAAAGCAACAGCTTGATAAAAGTTACCAAAAGTTTGCTCTTTTTGCACACGGCTGAGTGGTTTTGTGTAGTAAACAAACTGCCACCCTTTTTGCTTACACATCGCGGCAATAGCGAGCATTGCATTTGACTGTGTTCCACCATAGGAGATGATTTTTTTATATCTGTTTTTTGGAGTATGTAAAAGGGTGTGGAGTTTGCGGTATTTATTACCGCTTAAAAAAGGGTCAAACAACTCATCGCGTTTGACGAGAAACTCTCTTCCCTCTAAAAAGAATTCAGAGAGAGGAGAAGCTTGCATCTACTTCTTTTTGTTTACAACTATTTTTGCTTTTTTCTTTAACTCTTTCATTTTCGCCTGTACTGCTGTTTTAAACTTTTCAAGTTTAATACGTTGCTCGATAACAGGAGCCACTTCTTTAAAGCTTCTCACTTTCGCAGGATTTTTTGCTTCTAAGTAAATTACATGGTAACCAAACTGTGTTTTTACAGGTTTCGCTGTTACTGTACCCACTTTCATACTAAAGACTGCCTTATTAAACGCAGGAACCATTTGCCCACTTACAAATGTTCCTAAATCCCCACCTTGCGCACCACTAGGGCCTGTTGATTTTGCTTTTGCAAGTTCGATGAATTTTGCTTTGAGTTTTGCACCTTTTAAACCGCTCAATTCTTTAATGATTTTCTTCGCATCTGCTTCTTCTTTCACTAAGATATGACGAGCATGTACACTCTCCTTGACATTAAACTCCGCCTTGTTTTTGTTGTAATAATCTTTTAACTCTTTTTGAGAAACTTTCACTTTTTCAAGCTGTTTTTTTTGCCAAACTTGAATAGCAATATTTCTTTTTGCTATCTCTAAAAGTTTTTTATACTCAGTTTTAAAATCTTTTGAATTAAGTATGCCTGTTTTTTTTGCATCACTATAAACTAACTCTTTTGCGATAAGTTGATTTAAAACCTGCTTTCTAAACTCTGCTCTTTTTTCTGCTGGAACTTCATTAAATCTACCTTGTGTAGCTTGCATCAATTCTGTATCTACATCATTTTGTGTAATAGCAGACCCATTAACTGTAACTAAAGTTTGTGCACTTGCAATTGTTGCACCAACGATTAGTGTCGTTAAAATTTTTGTGACTGGATTCATTCTTATTCCTTACGTTATGTTGGCAAAAGTTTAGTACTCTTAGGATAATGGATATTAAACAACTTTAGATAAAATACTCTTATGAAAAAAGCTACAAAAAAAGAAATTGCAGAGATACAGCAGTTATTTGTCCAAAAGTATCAAAATGCAGAGACAGAACTCCAATATAAAAATGCTTACGAACTTGTAGTGGCTGTTGCCCTCTCTGCACAATGCACCGATAAACGTGTCAATATTTTAACCCCACCACTCTTTGCAAAGTACCCCTCACCTCAAGAGCTTGCCAAAGCTGACTTAGAAGATGTCAAAGCACTCATTAACTCCTGTTCTTTCTTTAATAACAAAGCAAAAAACATTATTGCTATGGCACAAAGAGTTGTTGCAGTCTATAATGGTGAAATACCCCTTGATGAAAAAGAGTTACAAACTCTCGCAGGAGTTGGACAAAAAACCGCCAATGTTGTCATGATAGAATATACAGGGGCAAATCTCATGGCAGTAGATACCCATGTATTTCGTGTAGCACACCGTTTAGGTTTGAGTGATGACAAAACAGCCATTGCCACAGAAGCGACCTTAGTAAAAAAGTTTCAAAACAATCTCCATGCCCTGCATCAAGGAATGGTACTTTTTGGGCGCTACACCTGTAAAGCAAAAAATCCGCTTTGTGAAGAGTGTTTTTTAAGCAAATTTTGTAAATCAAAAGAGAGTTTTAAAGTTTAGGTATGCAAAGTGCTTGAAAAGATTATGATAAAAATAGTTCCCTTTTTACTTTTAAGCCTTTTCTTTGCTG